>NZ_JBSVCZ010000028.1:0-84772 GCF_054072955.1 Streptomyces sp. SS8 | reverse complement strand
ATCCCCTCCCGGCGCGCCCGGCGTATGCGCGGAGAAGGCCGCCCCGGCACCACCGGGGCGGCCTTCCGCGTGTACGGGCCCAGGCGCCACCGACTCCCGCCCGCCGGGGCCGTTTCCGCGCGACCCATTGACGCGAACGGCGTTCGATCCTACTTTCCCGTTCGGAGATCCGATCATTATTCGATATTTCGAACATGAGGGTGGATCGTATGCGTCGAACCTCCGTGCCGGACCGCGCCCCGAGCCGTCGGCGCGTGCTCGGCGGCATGGCCGCTCTGGCCGCCGTGACGGCCACCGGGGCCGCGGGCACCGCGGGATGCGCCGCTCCCACCGCCGTGGGCGCGGGCCGCACCCGGCTGCGCTTCTGGCACCTCTACGGCGGCGGCGACGGCGTCAACATGCAGACGATGCTGGAGGCATACCGCGCCGCGCACCCCGAGATCGCCCTCCAGGCGTCCACGCTCCAGTGGGGCGCCCCGTACTACACCAAGCTCGGCATGGCGGGAGCCGGCGGCCGGGCCCCCGAGGTCGCCGCCCTCCATCTGGCGCGGCTGCCCGGCTTCGGCCCCGGCCGGCTGCTCGACCCCTTCGACCTCGACCTGCTGGCCGAACACGGCCTGGACGAGAAGGACTTCCCCGCCGACCTGTGGCGTCGCGGCCGGATCGGCGGCGCACAGTACGCCGTCCCGCTCGACACCCACCCGGTGGTCCTCTACTACAACACCGACATCTGCGGGAAGGCCGGACTGCTCGGAGCGGACGGGAAACCGAAACCGATCCGCGGAGTGGAGGAGTTCACCGCCGCGCTGCGCGCCGCCGGAAAGGTCACCGGCAGGCCCGCACTGGCCGTCGAGACCCTCGGCGCCGGCACCGTCGGACCCTGGCGGCTGTTCTCCACCCTCTACTCCCAGACCGGTGGCACCCTGCTGGACGAGGCCGCCACCCGCATCACCATCGACGACGGCAAGGCCCTGACGGTGCTGCGCTTCATGCGCCGGCTCACCGAGGAGGGCCTGGCCCACCGCCGCCTCGACTACAACGGCACGGTCGGCGTCTTCGGCGGCGGGGAGACCGCCTTCCTCCTGGGCGGCGAATGGGAGGTCAGCACCTTCACCAACCTGGACCTGCCCTTCTCCATGACCCGGGTGCCGAACCTGTTCGGGCGCCCCACCGCCCAGGCCGACTCCCACTGCTTCGTCCTACCGCACCAGCGCGACCGCGGCGGCGAGAGCGACGAGGCGGCCCACGCCTTCGTCGCCTGGATGCTCAGGAACACCGTCGAGTGGGCCAAGGGCGGCCACGTCCCCGCCTATCTGCCCACCCTGGAGAAACCCGGCTACCTCGGACTGGAACCCCAGTCGGAGTACCGGTCGGTGATCGACGACGTCGTTCTGGACCCGCCCGCCTGGTTCGCGGGATCGGCGTCGTCCATGTGGATCGAACTCGGCGCGGTCCTCTCCGGGGTGCTCACCGGCTCCCGCACCCCGCAGGACGCCCTCGACGAGTCCAGGGCCCGGCTCCAGGCCCTGCTCGACACCCCCGACCCGCTCGGAGGCGACGCATGACCACGACCGCGCCCACCGCCCCGGCGCCACCGGCCCGGGAGGCCTCCCGCACCGGGGCAGGCCCCCTGGCCGCGGGCCGCCGCTGGACCGAGCACGGTCTGGTCTTCACCGGGCCCTTCCTGCTGCTGTACGCGCTCTTCCTGGTCTGGCCGGTGCTGCTGGGCCTGAAGATGAGCCTGGGCGACGACAACATCGCCGGCACCGACAGCGAGTTCACCGGCCTGGACAACTACGCCGAGGCCCTGCGGGACCCCGAGGTGTGGTCGTCGCTGTGGAACACGGTGTGGTTCACGCTGCTGTCCACCGTGCCCCTGGTCGTCACGGGCCTCGTCCTCGCCCTGCTCGCGCACCATCTGCGGGTGGTCCAGTGGCTGTGGCGGCTGAGCTGGTTCGCGCCGTTCCTGCTGCCGTCGGGCGTCGTCGGACTGCTGTGGCTGTGGATGATCTACCCATCCGACTTCGGCCTGGCCGACCTGCTGCTGAACTCCCTCGGCCTCGACCCCGGGATCGGCTGGCTGACCGACACCCGCTACGCGATGCTCTCGATCGCCCTGACCACCGTGTGGTGGACGGTCGGCTTCAACTTCCTGCTCTACCTCGCCGCCCTCCAGGCCATCCCCCGGCACCTGTACGAGGCCGCCGAGCTGGACGGCGCCGGCGCCTGGCGGCGGCTGCTCCACATCACCGTGCCGATGCTCGGCCGCACCACGGGGGTGGTGGTCGTCCTCCAGCTCCTCGCCTCGCTGAAGATCTTCGATCAGGTCTACATCATGACCGGTGGCGGCCCCGACGAGAGCACCCGACCGATCCTTCAGTACGTCTACGAGGCCGGCTTCACCGGCTACCGGATCGGCTACGCCTCGGCCGTCTCCTACGTCTTCTTCGCCCTGATCGTGATCGTCTCGCTGATCCATCTGCGGACGACCCGCCGTTTTCGTGAGGAGGCCGCCAGGTGAGCGCGACCGCGAAGGCCGTGAACCCGGCCGCACCGTCCGCCGGTCCCGGCACGGAGCCGTCCGCGCCGCCCCCGCCCACCGGTCGCACCGGATCAGCCGGACGCACCGGCGAGGCCGGCCGGCGGCCGCGCTGGACCCCGGGCCGTGTCGCGCTGCTGGCCGCCGCCCTTCTCCTGGCGGCACTGTGGGTGCTGCCGCTGGCCTGGGCGGTGGCCACCTCACTCAAGCCCGAGAGCGAGACGACGCGCACCTCGCTGGAGTGGATCGGCTCGCGGATCACCTTCGACGCCTACGAGAAGGTGTGGGCCTCCGGGGACCTGGCGCGGTGGATGCTCAACTCGGCCTACATCTCGGTCGTGACGACCGCGCTGACCGTCGCGACCTGCGCCATGGCCGCCTACGGCTTCTCGCGCACCGCCTTCCGCGGCCGGAAGACGCTCTACGGGCTGGTGCTGGCCGGGATCATGGTGCCGCCGCAGGTGCTCATCGCCCCGCTCTTCGCCGAGATGGTCTCCCTCGGACTGGTCGACACCTACTGGGGCGTGATCCTGCCCCAGGTCGCCGTCCCCGCCATGGTGTTCATCCTGGTGAAGTTCTTCGAGGGGGTGCCCCGGGAACTGGAGGAGGCCGCCTACGTCGACGGCGCCGGGCGCTGGCGGGTGTTCTGGACGGTCGTGCTGCCGCTGTCGAGGCCGGTCCTGGCCGCCGTCGCCATCTTCACCTTCATCCAGACCTGGAACAACTTCCTGTGGCCGTTCCTGGTGACCACCGACCCGAACGCGATGACGCTGCCGGTCGGCCTGGTCAACGTCCAGTCCACCTACGGCGCCCGCTACGCCCAGGTGATGGCCTCGCTGGTGATCGCCGGGCTGCCGCTGCTGCTGGTCTTCGCCTTCTTCCAGCGGCAGATCGTGCGAGGCGTCGCCCACACGGGGCTGGCCGGCCAGTGAAGGAAGGCCGTTCCGTCCCGTTCCGCAGGAGAGAAGAGGAGGTCCCAAGAAGCCGTGAACCCCGACCGGTCACCGAGAACTTCCGAAGGAGCCCGATGAGCAGTCGCACCTCCCCCCACACCACCCCCCACCGCGCATCCCCCCGCCCGCCCCTCCGCGGGCCCGCCCGCCGGCCCCTGACAGCCCTGGCCGCCGCCCTGCTGGGCACGCTCATGGCCCTCGTCCCCGGCAGCGCCTCCGCCTACCCGGGGCCCGGCCGGGTGACCGGCGACGTCTCCGTCCACGACCCGTCGATGGTCCGCCTCGACGACGGCCGGTACATCCTCTACTCCACCCACAACGGCCCTCAGGCGCGCATCTCCACCGACCGCGTCCACTTCACCCACGCCGGGGCGGCGTTCCCCAACCCGCCCTCCTGGTGGGGCCGGTACTCGCCCGAGCGCAGCCCCTGGGCGCCGGACGTCTCCAAGCAGGGCGGCCGGTACTGGCTGTACTACTCCCTGTCCACCTTCGGCTCCAGCCACTCCGCCATCGGCGTGGCCACCAGCCCCAGCGGACTGCCCGGCACCTGGACCGACCACGGCCCGGTGTACGCCACCAGCACGGGCTCGGACCACAACGCCATCGACCCCGACCTGTTCGTCGACGACGACGGCAAGTGGTGGATGACCTTCGGCTCCTGGTGGACGGGGATCAAGATGATCCGGCTCGACCCCTCCACCGGCAAGCAGCACCCCGGCGACCGCACCCTGTACTCCGTGGCCGCCCGCAACCCCACCGGCAACGGCATCGAGGGACCGGCCCTGGTCAAGCGGGGCGGTCACTACTACCTGTTCGCGTCCTTCGACAAGTGCTGCGCCGGCACCGACAGCACCTACAGCATCCGCGTCGGCCGCTCCACCAGCCCCACCGGACCGTTCCGCGACCAAAGCGGCAGGGACATGCGCGACAACGGCGGAACGGTCGTCCTGGAGACCCACGGCCGGGTCGTCGGCCCCGGCGGCCAGTCCGTGATGTCCGACGTGGACGGCGACCTGCTCGTCTACCACTACTACGACCGCGACAACAACGGCTCGCCCACCCTCGGCATCAACCTGATGCGCTGGGAAGGCGGCTGGCCGGTAGTTTACTGAAACCTTTCAACCCCGGGTGGGGCCCAACCGGGCCCCACCCCGCCCTCCGACGGAAGGAATCCATGAGCACCGCCCATCCGGCCCGGTTCACCCTCGACCCCGCCTTCACCGTCGGCGAGGTCGACCCCCGGCTGTTCGGCTCCTTCGTGGAGCACCTCGGCCGCTGCGTCTACACGGGGGTCTTCGAACCCGGGCACCCCCGTGCCGACGAGCAGGGCCTGCGCACCGACGTCCTGGAACTGGTCCGCGAACTGGGCGTGACCGCCATCCGCTACCCCGGCGGGAACTTCGTCTCCGGCTACCGCTGGGAGGACGGCGTCGGGCCCGCCGAGCAGCGCCCCCGCCGCCTGGACGCCGCCTGGCGGTCGGTGGAGAGCAACCGCTTCGGCCTGGCCGAGTACATCGACTTCGTCCGCAAGGTCGGCGGCGAGCCCATGATGGCAGTCAACCTCGGCACCCGCGGCGTGGCGGAGGCCCGCGAGCTGCTGGAGTACGCCAACCACCCCGGCGGCACCGCCCTGTCCGACCTGCGCGCCGCCCACGGCGACAAGGAGCCCTACGGCATCCGGCTGTGGTGCCTGGGCAACGAGATGGACGGCCCCTGGCAGACCGGCCACAAGACCGCCGCCGAGTACGGCCGGCTGGCCGCCGAGACCGCCCGGGCCATGCGCCAGCTCGACGACTCCCTCGAACTGGTCGCCTGCGGCAGCTCCAGCCAGGCGATGGACACCTTCGCCGCCTGGGAGGCCACCGTCCTGGCCGAGACCTACGACCTGATAGACCACATCTCCCTGCACGCCTACTACGAGGAGACCGACGGGGACCGCGACTCCTTCCTGGCCTCCGCGGTGGACATGGAGTCCTTCATCGAGAACGTGGTGGCCACCTGCGACCACGTCGGGGCCCGGCTGAAGTCGCCCAAGCGGATCAACCTCTCCTTCGACGAGTGGAACGTCTGGTACCAGCGCCGCTTCCAGGCCGGGCCGCTGCCCGACTGGGAGGAGGCGCCCCGGCTGCTGGAGGACAACTACACCGTCACCGACGCCGTCGTCCTCGGCTCCCTGCTCATCACCCTGCTGCGCCACGCCGACCGGGTGGCCGTGGCCTGCCTGGCGCAGCTCGTCAACGTCATCGCCCCGATCATGACCGAGCCCGGCGGCCCGGCCTGGCGGCAGACCACCTTCTTCCCCTTCGCCCAGGCATCCCGCCACGGGCGCGGGCGGGTGCTGGAGGTGCGGGTGCAGTCGCCCGCGTACACCACCGCGAAGTACGGCGAGGTGCCGCTGCTGCACGCCACCGCGGTGCGGGACGAGGCCACCGGCGCCGTCACCGTCTTCGCCGTCAACCGCGGCCGGCACGCCGCCCTGCCGCTGGAGGCCGCCCTGCACGGGCTGGACCTGGAGCGGGTCGCCGAACACAGCGTGCTGGCCGACGCCGATCCCGAGGCCCGCAACACCCTGGCCGACCCCGGGCGGGTGACCCCCCACCGGGGGGAGGGCACGGAGCTGGCCGGCGGGGTGCTGCGCGCCGCCCTGGAGCCGATGTCGTGGAACATGATCCGGCTCGTGTGACACGCTGACGCGCCGACGGCCGGTGTGCCGGCGGCGGGAACGGGACGCGCGAGGAGGGGCCGCCCCCTCCTCGCGCGTCCCGCCCCGCGCGCCCTGCCCGGCCTACTCGGCGGAGAAGGAGTGGACGGTGGTGGAGCGGTAGGTGCGCCCCGGCCGCAGCACGGTGGTGGGGAACGACGGCTGGTTGGGGGAGTCGGGGAAGTGCTGGGTCTCCAGGCAGAAGCCGTCGCCCTGCCGGTAGACCCGGCCCGAGGTGCCCTCCAGGGTGCCGTCGAGGAAGTTGCCGCTGTAGAACTGCACGCCCGGCTCGGTGGTGGCGATCCGCATCACCCGGCCCGAGACCGGCTCGCGGACGGTGGCGAAGTGCTCGGGCTCGGCGGTGATGCCCTTGTCCAGCACCATGTTGTGGTCGTAGCCCTGCCCGTACAGGATCTGCGGGTGCGCCTTGCGGATGTCCGTCCCGATCGGCTTGGCCCGCCGGAAGTCCAGCGGCGTGCCCGCCACCCGCTCCAGCTCGCCGGTGGGGATCAGCGTCCCGTCCACCGGCGTGTAGCGGGAGGCCGCGATCTCCAGCTCGTGGTCCAGGACGCTGCCGGAGCCCTCGCCGGCGAGGTTGAAGTAGGTGTGGTTGGTGAGGTTGACGACGGTGGGCTTGTCGGTGGTGGCCTCGTAGTCGATCCGGAAGTCGCCGCGGCGGTCCAGCGTGTACTCCACCCGGACCTCCAGTCTTCCGGGGAAGCCCATCTCGCCGTCCTCGCTGGTGCGCGTCAGCACCAGGCCGCTCTCGCCGCGCCGGGTGAACGGCTCCACCGCCCACATCCGCTTGTCGAAGCCGCGGTCGCCGCCGTGCAGGGTGTTGTCGCCGTCGTTGCGCGGCAGTTCGTACACCCTGCCGTCCAGGGTGAAGCGGCCCCGTGCGATGCGGTTGCCGTAGCGGCCGATGAGCGCGCCGAAGTAGGGGGAGCGGGCCTCGTAGGAGGCCGGATCGGAGAAGCCGAGCGAGACGTTGGCGGGCCGGCCGTGCCGGTCGGGCACCTCCAGGGACTGGACAATGCCGCCGTAGGACAGCACCCGCAGCCGGGTGCCTCCGCACGACAGGGTCCAGATGTCCACCTCCGTGCCGTCCGCCAGTTCGCCGAAGCGGGCGCGGCGCGGCGCGGACGGCCCGCCCGGCTTCGCCTGCGCGGCCCCGGCGCCCGGTCCCGCGGTCGCCGCCGCTGCCAGACCGGCCGCGGCGGCCGCGCCGATCACACTGCGTCTGCTGGTGCTCACGAGCCCACCTTCCTCTTGTTCCAGACGTCGAATCCCACCGCCGCCAGCAGGACCAGGCCCTTGATGACCTGCTGGTAGTCGGTGCCGATGCCCACCAGGGACATACCGTTGTTGAGTACGCCGAGCACCAGACCGCCGATGACGGCCCCGAGTACGGTACCCACACCGCCGCTCATCGAGGCTCCGCCGATGAACGCGGCGGCGATCGCCTCCAGCTCGAAGTTGATGCCGGCCTGCGGGGTGCCCGCGTTCAGCCGGGCGGCGTACACGCAGCCCGCCAGCGCAGCCAGCACGCCCATGTTGATGAAGACCAGGAACGTGACCCGCTTGTCCTTCACTCCCGACAGCCTGGCCGCGGCCCGGTTGCCGCCGAGGGCGTACACATGGCGGCCGACGACGGCGTTGCGCATCACGAAGCCCAGCCCGATCAGGATGCCGCACATGATCAGCAGCACCACCGGGACGCCCCGGTAGCTCGCCAGGGTCAGGGTGAACGCCACCACCGCCGCCACGATCGCCACGCACTTGAGGACGAACAGGCTCAGCGGCAGCACCTCCAGCTCGTACTCCCGCTGCCGGCGCCGGCCGCGCCACTCCTGGAACAGCACGACCGCCACCACGACCACGCCGATGAGCACCGTCAGGTCGTGGTAGTTCTCCAGCGGGCCGCCCTCGGGCAGGAAGCCCTGGCTGATGTTCTGGAAGCCGCGCGGGAAGGGCGCCAGCGACTGCCCCTCCAGCAGGATCTGGGTGCCGCCGCGGAACAGCAGCATCCCCGCCAGGGTCACGATGAACGACGGGATGCCCACATAGGCGATCCAGAAGCCCTGCCAGGCGCCGGCCACCGCGCCGATCAGCAGCGAGCAGGCCAGCGCCGCCGGCCAGGACAGGTCGTGGTGGACCATCAGCACGGCCGCCGCGGCCCCGACGAAGGCGGCCAGCGAGCCGACGGACAGGTCGATGTGGCCCGCGATGATCACGATCATCATGCCCATGGCCAGAATCAGGATGTAGCTGTTCTGCTGGACGATGTTGGAGACGTTGACGGGCTTGAGCAGATTGCCGTCGGTCCAGATCTGGAACAGCACGACGATCAGCACCAGCGCGACGAGCATCCCGTACTGCCGCATGTTGGAGCGCACGGTCCGCAGCAGCAGCGCCCCGGCGCCGCTGCCGCCCGTACCGCCGCGGGCGCCCCCCGCCGGCCGGCCGGGCCCGCCCGCCGGTCCTCCCGGCCCCTTGCGCGCGACACTCTCTTCGGTCGTCATCGATCGCCTCGGCTTCCGTCCCTCGTCATATGACGCATCAGCACTTCCTGGTCCGCGTCCTCGCGCGCCACCTCGCCGGTCAGCCGCCCGGCCGCCATGGTGTAGATCCGGTCGCACATCCCCAGCAGCTCCGGCAGCTCGGAGGAGATCAGCAGCACCGCCCTGCCCTGGGCGGCGAGGCGGTCGACGGCGGTGTAGATCTCGTACTTCGCCCCGACGTCGACACCGCGCGTGGGCTCGTCGAGGATCAGCACCTCCGGATCGGCGTGCACCCACCTGCCGAGCACGACCTTCTGCTGGTTGCCGCCGCTGAGCCGGCCGACCTGCTCGTGGACGGTCGGGGTCTTGATGTTCATCGAGTCGCGGTAGCCCTCGGCGACCCGCCGCTCCCGGTGCTCGTCCACCACCCCGGCCCGGGCCAGCTTCGGCAGCGAGGCCAGGGAGATGTTGCGGCTGACGGTGTCGATCAGGTTCAGCCCGTAGGTCTTGCGGTCCTCGGTGACGTACGCCAGACCGCGGGCGACCGCCCGCGGCACGGTACGGGTGTCGGCCTCCTCGCCGTCGATCCGCACCGTGCCGCCCGCGTACAGGCCGTAGGAGCGCCCGAAGACGCTCATCGCCAGCTCGGTGCGGCCCGCGCCCATCAGCCCCGCGAGACCGACGATCTCGCCGCGCCGCACGTTCAGCGACACGTCGTCGACGACCTTGCGCCGGTGGTCGACGGGGTGGCGGACCGTCCAGCCGGAGATCTCCAGCGCCACCCGCCCGGCGTCCGCCCCCCGGTAGTGGGTGCGCGGCGGGAAGCGGCTGTCCAGGTCGCGGCCGACCATGCCGCGGATGATCCGGTCCTCCGAGACCTCGGCGGGGGCGCCGGGGAAGGGGCGGACGGCGAGGGTCTCGACCGTCCGCCCGTCGCGCAGGACGGTGACGGTGTCCGCCACCTCGCGGATCTCGCCCAGCTTGTGGGAGATGAGGATGCAGGCGATGCCCTGGGAGCGCAGCTCCCCGATGAGGCCCAGCAGCTTGGCGCTGTCCTCGTCGTTGAGGGCGGCGGTCGGCTCGTCCAGGATCAGCAACCGCACCTTCTTGGCCAGTGCCTTGGCGATCTCCACCAGTTGCTGCTTGCCCACGCCGATGTCGGCGACGCGGGTGTGCGGGTTCTCGCGCAGCCCGACCCGCCGCATCAGCTCGGTGGCGTGGCGGACGGTCTCCCCCCAGCGCACGACGCCGCGCGGGGCGTGCTCGTTGCCCAGGAAGATGTTCTCGGCGATGGACAGGTAGGGCACCAGCGCCAGCTCCTGGTGGATGATGACGATGCCGCGCCGCTCGCTGGACCGGATGTCGCGGAAGGCGCACGGCTCGCCCTCGAAGAGGATCTCGCCCTCGTAGCTGCCGTGCGGATGGACGCCGCTGAGCACCTTCATCAGCGTCGACTTGCCGGCCCCGTTCTCCCCGCAGACCGCGTGGATCTCCTTCGGCCGGACGGTGAGATCGACCCCGGACAGCGCCCGGACCCCGGGGAAGGTCTTGGTGATCGAGCGCATCTCCAGAACGCTGCTCATGACTGCTCCTGGGGGAGTGGGAACCGGGCTACTTGAGCTGGTCGGCGGTGTAGTAGCCCTCGTCCACGAGCAGCTCGGTGTTGGACTCGTCGATGCTGACCGGCTCCAGCAGGTAGGCCGGGACGGTCTTGACGCCGTTGTCGTAGGACTCGGTGTCGTTGACCTCGGGCTCGTCGCCCTTCAGCACGGCGTCGGTCATCCGCACGGCCTGCTCGGCGAGCTTGCGGGTGTCCTTGAAGACGGTCTGGGTCTGCTGGCCGGCGATGATCGACTTGATGGAGGCCAGCTCGGCGTCCTGGCCGGTGACGACGGGGTAGGGCTTGGCCTTGGTGCCGTAACCGGCGCTCTTGAGCGCGGAGATGACGCCGATGGAGATGCCGTCGTAGGGGGAGAGGACCGCGTCCACGCGCTCGCTGCCGTAGTAGCGGCTGAGCAGGTCGTCCATGCGCTTCTGGGCGGTGCCGCCGTCCCAGCGCAGGGTGGTGACCTGGTTCATCTCGGTCTGGCCGCTGCGCACGGTCAGCCGCTTGTCGTCGATGTGGGGCTTGAGGACGCTCATCGCGCCCCTGAAGAAGAAGCCGGTGTTGTTGTCGTCGGGCGATCCGGCGAACAGCTCCAGGTTGAACTTCTCGTCCGCGCCCCCGCCGTCCTCCTCCAGTTCGAGGGCGTCGACGATGTAACGGGCCTGGAGTTCGCCGACCTTGAAGTTGTCGAAGGTGGCGTAGTAGTCGACGCCCGCGGTGCCGCGGATGAGGCGGTCGTAGGCGATGACGGGGATGCCGGCCTCCTCGGCCCGGCCGAGTACGTCGGTGAGCGAGGAGCCGTCGATGGCGGCGATCACCAGGGCCCTGTGCCCCTTGGAGATCATGTTCTCGATCTGCGCGACCTGGTTCTCCACCCTGTCGTCGCCGTACTGCAGATCGGTCTCGTAGCCCGCGGCCTCGAACCGCTTCACCATGTTCTCGCCGTCGGCTATCCACCGTTCGGAGGACTTGGTGGGCATGGCGATGCCGACGGTGCCGCCCTCGGCGTCGCGGCCGGCGCCGCCGTTCCCGCCGCCGTCGGAGTTCTGGCCGCAGGCGGTGAGGGACAGGGCGAGGGCGGCGCAGGCGCCGACGGCGGCTGTGAGGGTACGGGTACGTGTGCGGGCACGGGTGCGGCGGCTGTGGTCGCGCATGGTGGTCAGTTCCCTTCGGACGTGGCGGCGTCGGCGGATGTCCCGGGTTCGTCGGATGTCCCGGGTTCGTCGGGGAAGCGGTTGAGGGGGCCGGGCAGACGGGAGCCGGGCGGGGACATCCCGTCCCCGGCGCCGAGGCGGGCCAGCAGGTCCAGCGCGAGCCGGCCGCGGCGGACCCGCTCGCGGGCGGTGTCCAGGGTCGCGTCGCGCAGGTGCGCGCCGTAGGGGTAGATGGCGGGGGCCTTGCTGAGCCCGAACTTCAGGTAGACCGGCGCCCCGCGCCGGATCAGTTCGGCGGCGTCGTACATCCGCACGTAGCCGCCGAGGTCGTCGGGGGCCTCCAGGTAGAAGTCCATCGGGGCGCGGCTGACCCGGCGGATCTCGGTCAGGTGCTCCAGGGTCAGATCGGAGGGCACGTTGACCGAGTCGGCGCCCAGCCGCTCGAAGACGGCGTACGAGGCCGGGTTCACCGGGCCGATCAGCGCCGACACCTTGAGGGTGGTGTCGGCGGGCAGGACGCCGCGCGTCCGCATCCGGTGGAGTGTGTACAGCACGCCCTCGTCGGCCACCAGCAGGCAGCGCACACCGAGTTCGGTGGCGCGTACGGCGTCCTCGACGCATCCGGCGAGCGCGTCGTGGCCACGGGCGCGCAGCCCCGCGCCGCCGGAGGGCGTACGGGTGCCGGCGCCGGCGTCCCAGGTGCCGCGCGGCCCGGTGAACAGGCACAGCTCCACGTTCCGCTCGGCGCAGGCGCCGGCCATCTCGGAGATCTCGGCGTCGGTGAGCATCCACACGCCGCTGCCCTGGCTGATGCGGTGGACGGGGACGTCCAGCGCCTCGGCCTCCTTCAGCACGGTGGCCAGCGCCTCCGGCCCCTCGACGGAGGGGATCTCGGTGCGCCAGGTGCCGCCGTCGGGGAAGGTGTGCGGGGAGGAGTCGCAGGGGTCCCGGTCGGGACAGGGGTGGCCGAGGGAGGCGAGGGCGGCCTCGCCGGGACGGCGGGGGCCGGAGGGTGTGATGGACGCGTCGGTCACGATGCTCCCAGGTTCAATCTGATTCGATCTGACTCGATCTCGTTCGGTATCTCGTACGTCGTTCGCGGTCGGAGGCGCGGGCCGGGGCCGTGGGCGGCCGGGAAGGCGGGGTCAGGGCCGCAGCAGGACCTTGCCGACCTCCGGGTCGCCGCCGCCGGCCAGCGCGACGGCCTCGGCGAATTCCTCCAGCGGCAGCTCGTGGGTGATCAGGGACGCGGGCGCGAGCAGCCCCGCGCCGAAGGCCCGTACCGCATGGGCCCAGGCGGCCGGCGGGGCGCCGAAGACGGAACGGACGGTGAGCTGGCTGACGGACAGGTGGACGGGGTCGATGCCCAGCGCGCCCGGCCCGGGCAGCCCGGTCAGCACCACCCGCCCGCCGCGCCGGGCCAGCAGGCAGGAGTCGTGGGCGGTGGTGGGCGCACCGGCGGTCTCCACCACCAGGTCGTAGCGGCCGCGCAGACCGCCGGCCTCCGGCGGTGCGCACACCCCGGTGGCGCCCATGGGCAGTGCCTGCCCGGCGCGTTCGGTGCGGGGATCGACGACCAGCAGCTCGGCCGGGGAGACGGCGGCCAGCAACTGCACGGCCAGCAGGCCGAGCGTGCCCGCCCCGACCACGGCGATCCGCTCGCCCGGGCGCGGCCCGCCCGCGAGCACCGCCGCCGCCACCACGGCGGCCGGCTCCAGCAGGGCGGCCGAACGCAGGTCGGCGCGGTCGTCGAGGACATGCAGCAGCCGGGCGGGCAGGACGAGGAAGTCGGCGAAGGCGCCGGGCCGGGTGAAGCCGGTCTCGTCGTAGCCGCCGGTGCACAGGCTGGTGGCGCCCTCGCGGCAGCGGTCGCAGACCAGGCAGGCGCGGAACCCCTCGCCCACCACCTTCCGCCCCACCAGCGCCGGGTCGGTGCCGGGTCCGACCGCCTCCACCGTGCCGGACCACTCGTGTCCGGGCACGACGGGGTAGCGGACGTAGCCCTCGGCGCGGGTGCCCGCGTACACCTCGCGGTCGCTGGCGCAGACGCCCGCCGCGTACACGGCCACCCGCGCCTCGCCCGGCCCGGGCTCGGCGCGGGGTGCCTCCACCAGCCGGTGGACGCCGGGCCGCTCCACGAGGACGGCGCGCCCGCCGGCGCGGAGGCCGTCCGGCGCCGGGGTGTGTGCGGGTGCGTTCACCACCGGTTCCTCCCCACGGCGCGTGGCTCGCCGGCGCCCTCGGCGCCCGCCGCGGAGCCGCCCCCTGCCGGACCGTACGCGCCGCACCGTCCCGCGCCGCACCGGCGAAGCCGGCGCACACGGGGCCGCGCGCCATCCCCGGCTTCCGAAGACGCGCCCGCGCACCGGTGTACGGCAGGGGCGGGCGGCCCGGACACCGTGAGCCCCCGGCACGCGCCCCGCCTCACGACCGGGCTCCGCGCGGGTCCCGCTTCTCCCAGCCCTCGGCCCACAGGTCGAAGCGGGCCTGCTGCTGCGGGAACTCCGCCGCCGCGTCGGTGTCCAGCTCCACCCCCAGGCCGGGTGCGTCGGGGAGGGAGAAGTAGCCGTCCACGACCTCCGGCGCGCCCTTGACCACCTTCTTGATCTCGGCGTCCGCGAAGTCGTTGAAGTGCTCCAGGATCTTGAAGTTCGGTGTGCAGCCGGCCAGTTGGAGGGAGGCGGCCGTCAGTACCGAGCCGCCCACGTTGTGCGGCGCCACCAGCATGTAGTGGGTCTCGGCGGTGGCGGCGAGCTTGCGGGTCTCCAGGATGCCGCCGATGTGCCCCAGATCCGGCTGGATGATGTCGGCGGCCTGGGACTCGAACAGCTCACGGAACTCGATGCGGTCGTGGATGCGCTCGCCGGTGGCGATGGGCATGTCCACCTTCTCGGCCACCTTGGCCAGAGCCTTGAGGTTCTCCGGCGGCACCGGCTCCTCCAGCCAGCTCGGCCGGAACGGCTCGACCTCGCGGGCGATGCGGACGGCCGTGGCGGGGCTGAAGCGGCCGTGCATCTCCAGCAGCAGCTCGCACTCCGGCCCGATCGCGTCCCGCACCGCCTCCACCAGGGCCACCGAACGCAGCGTCTCGGCGTGGTCCAGCTCGAAGTGGCCGGTGCCGAACGGATCGAGTTTGAGCGCCCGGTAGCCGCGCCCGACGACCTTCAGCGCCGCCTCGTGGAACGCCTGCGGGGTGCGCTCGACGGTGTACCAGCCGTTGGCGTACGCCTTGACCCGGTCGGTCACCCTGCCGCCCAGCAGCTGCCACACGGGCACGCCCAGGGCCTTGCCCTTGATGTCCCAGCAGGCCATCTCCACGCAGGCGATGCCGGACATCACGATCTCCCCGGCCCGCCCGTAGTCGCCGTACTTCATGCGCCGTACCAGGTCCTCGACCGCGAAGGGGTCGGATCCGGCGATGTGGTTGGCCTCGGCCTCGCGCAGATAGCCGACCAGGGCGTCGGTGTGACCGAGCATCCGGGTCTCGCCGACGCCGGTGAGTCCCTCGTCGGTGTGCACCTGGACGTAGGTCAGATTGCGCCACGGAGTACCGACGACATGCGTGCTGATCCCGGTGATGCGCACAGCGGCTGCCCTTCTCTGCCGTTCGATATTTCGTCACACGTTCGAAATGCTGGCGCGAATGTAATGACGGGCGCCGACCGGCGTCAATGGGGCGGGCGCGGATTTCCGCCGCTCAGGCGGGCGGGGAATCGGCGGTGACCTGTCGGTGCGCGATCTCGGCGAGTGTGCGCTGGCCCTCCGGACCGGGGTGGAACCAGTCCCAGGAGCTCAGCTCGCGGGCGGTGAAACGGTAGTCGTGCACCGCTCCGCCGTCGTGCCGGCAGCGCGTGTCGCGCTCGCAGACCTCCGCCAGCGCGGCGTTGTACGCCCGCACCCGCGCCGACACCTTCGCCCGCCGCTCCGCCGCCTCGGTGCCCGAGGCCTGCGTCCCGCCCAGCATCGACGGGCAGATGCCCAGCTGCCACACCTGCGCGGCCACCGGATGGGACCGCCCCAGGGACCACAGCCGCTCCAGGTCCGGTACGCCGGCCACGTACACCTGGGTCCTCGGCGAGGCCCGGCGCAGGGTGCGCAGCGCCTCGGCGAAGTCGGCGCGGAACTCCTCCACCGGCGTCATCCGCTCCACCGTCGGCCGGCAGGCGTCGTTCGCCCCGATCAGCACCGTCACCAGCTCCGGCCGGTGCGCCGCGGCCTTCCGTGCCTGGGCGGGCAGCTCGGCCATCAGGGCGCCGGAGCGCGCGTGGTTCCAGGTCGCGGCGGCGGGGATGCCCAGCCGCCGGGCCAGGCTGTCCACCTCCGGCGAGGTGCCGGTGGCCCAGGACGCCTCCGGGCAGTCGTCCAGCAGCGAGCAGGCGTCGAAGGCGCGGGTGATGGAGTCGCCCAGAGCCGCCAGCGAGTCGGGGCCGGTGTCCCACGAAGGCGAGGGCGAAGGCGAAGGCGAGGGAGAGGGCGGGGAGGAGGGGCGGGCGCCGTCGGGCGCGCCCCGGGAGTGCGGCGCACCACCACCGAAGCCACCGCACGACACGGCGAACACGACGAGGGCCACGACGGCGGCGACCGCGGCCCAGGCGGCGGGCGGCAGCCCTCCGCGGCGGGTGCGTCCCGTGGGCGGAGGGCCGGACGGCGTGTTGTCTCGCACGGGTGCTCCCCCCCGTTCCTTCCTGTGTCCCGGTGGGGTGATGGTTCGGACGGGTGGGTTGACCGCCTCGGCCGACGGTACGTCACCCCATGGGTGCCGTGGCACGGTAGCTTTTGCCATGACGGTCCGAAAATGGCCGCCGGACACGTTTGACAGATTACATCGCGTCACTTGCTGTCCCTTTTAGGGAGAATCGGCACGGATAGTGTTTACTGTTCGTAACTTCGGGTGCCGGAAGACACGTGACCGATGGGACAGGATGTCGACCGGTGACCCGGCGCATGGCCGGCAGGGATTCGAGGCCGCCACGGAAGGTCGCACTCGAACCACACAGGAGGTCCCGGTGACGACACGTGGAGTTCTGTACGTGCACTCCGCCCCCCGCGCACTGTGCCCGCACGTCGAATGGGCCGTCGCGGGAGTGCTCGGCGCCCGCGTCAGCCTCGACTGGATCAAGCAGCCCGCCTCCCCGGGCACCTGGCGCGCGGAGCTTTCCTGGCAGGGCGAACCGGGCACAGCCTCCAAACTCGCCTCCGCGCTGCGAGGCTGGCGCATGCTCCGCTTCGAGGTGACGTCCGAGCCCTGCCCCACCGCGGAGGGCGAGCGCTACAGCTCCACCCCCGAGCTGGGCATCTTCCACGCGGTCACCGGCATGCACGGCGACATCCTCATCCCCGAGGACCGGCTGCGCGCCGCCGTGGACCGCGCCGCGCGCGGCGAGACCGAGCTGGAGGCCGAGATCTCCAAGCTCCTCGGCAAGCCCTGGGACGACGAGCTGGAGCCCTTCCGCTACGCGGGCGAGGGCGCCCCGGTGCGCTGGCTGCACCAGGTGGTCTGACCCCGGCGCGGCCGCGCGACGACGCGGCCGTACCCACCGGGCCCGGAGCCCGTCCGGGCCGTACGCCGCCTCCGGCCGAGCCCGGTGGACCGGAGGGTGCCCGCCCGTCCCCGGCGCCGGCGCTCCGGGCGCGGTGACGGCTCACGGCCTCCCGCGCCGGCCCGGCCTCCGCCTCCGCCTCCTGCGGCCGACCCCCGCCCGGCTCCGTGTCCTCCGCACGCCCGAGGGGCCCGCCGGACGGTGTCCGGCGGGCCCCTCGGGCGGTGCTCAGCCCGTGCTCAGGCGGTGTGGAAGGCCACGACGACGTTGTGACCGCCGAAGCCGAAGGAGTTGTTGATCGCCACCAGCGGCCCCTCGCCCAGCGAGCGCGGTCCGCCGGTCACGATGTCGGCGTCGATCTCCTCGTCCAGGTCGTCGACGTTGATGGTCGGCGGCGCCGTGCGGTGGTGCAGCGCCAGCACCGTCGCCACCGTCTCGATGCCGCCCGCGCCGCCCAGCAGATGACCGGTCATGGACTTGGTGGCGGAGATGGCGACGTGGTCCAGGTCGGAGCCCAGCACCTTGCGCAGCGCCTTGATCTCGGCGACGTCGCCCTGCGGGGTGGAGGTGGCGTGCGCGTTGAGGTGCGCGATCCGGGAGGGGTCGAGGCCGGTGCTCTCCAGCAGGCCCTGCAGGGCGTCGGCGATGCCCCGGCCGGCCGGCTCGGGCTGCGCGATGTGGTGGTTGTCCGCGGACAGACCCTGTCCCAGCACCTCGCAGTACACCTTCGCGCCGCGCCGGGCCGCGTGCTCGGCCGACTCCAGCACCACGACACCCGCGCCCTCGCCGAGCACGAAACCGTCGCGGGCCCTGTCGTAGGGGCGCGAGACCTTCGCCGGGTCCCCGTCGTTCTTCGACAGCGCCATCATGTTGGCGAACGCCGCGATGGGCAGCGGGTGGATCGCCGCCTCGGTGCCGCCCGCGACGACCACGTCGGCGCGCCCGGTGCGGATCATCTCCACGGCGTAGCCCACCGCCTCGGCGCCCGAGGCGCAGGCGCTGACCGGAGCGTGCACACCCGCCTGGGCGCCCACCTCCAGGCCCACGTTGGCCGAGGGCCCGTTGGGCATCAGCATCGGCACGGTGTGCGGGGAGACGCGGCGTACGCCCTTCTCCTTGAGCACGTCGTACTGGTCGAGCAGGGTGGTGACACCGCCGATGCCGGAGGCGACGACGGAGCCGAGCCGGCCCGGGTCCACCTGGCCGCCCTCTCCGGCGCGGCCCTCGAAGCCGGCGTCCGCCCACGCCTCGCGGGCCGCGATCAGCGCGAACTGCGCCGAGCGGTCCAGCTTACGGGCGAGCGGACGGGGCAGGACCTCGGACGGGTCGACCGCCGCCCGCGCGGCGATCCTCACGGGCAGTTCGGCCGCCCACTCCTGCTCCAGGGCCCTGACCCCGGAGCGGCCGGCGAGCAGGCCCTCCCACGTCGATGCGCTGTCGCCACCCAGCGGTGTGGTTGCGCCGATACCGGTGACGACCACGGTGTGGTGGGTCGCGTTCACAGGAATTTCTCCACTGGTAGGGGAAGTGCGGTCATCCGCCACCGCGCGCGGGTGGCGACAAACGCTTCAACGGGCGTGTGGACCGGTCAGTCCTGGTGGTTGAGGATGTAGTCCACCGCGTCGCCGACGGTCTTGAGGTTCTTCACGTCGTCGTCCGGGATCTTGACGCCGAAGCGCTCCTCGGCGGCGACGACGACCTCGACCATGGACAGCGAGTCCACGTCCAGGTCGTCGGTGAAGGACTTGTCCAGCTGGACGTCCTCGGTCGGGATGCCGGCGATCTCGTTGACGATCTCGGCGAGACCTTCGACGATCTCTTCCTTGGTGGCGGCCATGATGGCGCTCCTTCGTTTCGTGTTACGCGTGGTGTGTTGCGGTCCGGTGTACTGCGGTCCGGCGTACTGCGGTGCGGCGTACTGCGGTGCGGAACATCCGGCTATGGGAGGGTAACGACCGTCGCGGCGTAGACGAGACCCGCCCCGAAGCCGATGACGAGTGCGGTGTCGCCGCTCTTCGCCTGCCCGGTCGCCAGCAGCCGCTCCATGGCGAGCGGAATGGAGGCGGCCGAGGTGTTGCCGGTGGTCTCCACATCGCGGGCGACCGTGACGTGCTCCGGCAGTCTGAGGGTCTTCACCATCGAGTCGATGATCCGCATGTTGGCCTGGTGCGGGATGAAGACGTCCAGGTCGTCGGAGGTGATCCCGGCCGCCTCCAGCGCCTGCTGGGCGACCTTGGCCATCTCGAAGACCGCCCAGCGGAAGACCGTCTGGCCCTCCTGGCGGAGCGCCGGGAACTTCTCGACCCCGCCTTCGCGGTAGTCGTCCCACGGCACGGTCTGCGAGATGACGTCCGCCTTGTCGCCCTCCGAACCCCACACCGTGGGGCCGATGGCGGGCTCCTCGGACGGGCCGACGACGGCCGCCCCGGCGCCGTCGCCGAAGAGGAAGGCGGTGGTGCGGTCCGTCAGATCCGTCAGGTCCGACAGCCGTTCGACGCCGACGACCAGCACGTACCGCGCACTGCCCTCCACCACCAGGCCCTTGGCGATGGTCAGGCCGTAGCCGAAGCCCGCACAGGCCGCGGAGATGTCGAAGGCCGCGGCCTTGCCGGTGCCCAGCCGGTGGGCGACCTCGGTGGCGATCGAGGGCGTCTGCTTGAAGTGGGAGACGGTCGAGATCACGACCGCGCCGATCTGCTCGGGGGTGATCCCCGCGTCCGCGATCGCCTTGCCCGCCGCGGCGAGCGTCATCTCGGCGACGGTCTCCTCCGGCCCGGCCCAGTGCCGGGTGGTGATGCCCGAACGGGAGCGGATCCACTCGTCGGACGAGTCGATGTGCTTGAGGATCTCCTCGTTGGGCACCACACGGGTCGGACGGTAGCCGCCGACTCCGAGGATGCGCGCGTACGGTGCGCCCTTCGCGGGCCTGATCTTCGCGGTCATGCTCTCGCAAGCTCCTATCGACTGCTGTCCGGCCGCTGGGCCGCGGGAGAGGCGTGCTCGGCGATCAGCTCACGGGCCGCGTCGAGGTGCTCGGGGGTCTTCAGCGCCAGCGTCTTCACGCCCGGCAGGGCACGCCTGGCCAGGCCGGTGAGGGTGCCGCCGGGACACACCTCGATCAGCGCGGTGACGCCCATCTCCTGGAACGTCTCCATGCACAGGTCCCAGCGCACCGGGCCGGCCACCTGCCGCACCAGGCGCTCCAGGACCTCGCCGCCGTCGGCGACCGCCCGCCCGTCCCGGTTGGAGACGTAGGGCACGCGCGGGTCCTTGGGCGCCACGCCCTCGACGGCCTTCGCCAGCGCGTCGACGGCCGGGGCCATGTGGTGGGTGTGGAAGGCACCCGCCACCGACAGCGCCTTGACCATCCGCACACCCTCCGGCTTGTCCTCGGCCAGGGCGGCGAGCTGCTCCATGGTGCCGGCGGCGACGATCTGTCCGGCGCCGTTGACGTTGGCCGGGGTCAGCCCGAGCTTCTCCAGATGCGCCGTCACCGTCCGCGGATCGCCGCCGATGACGGCGGTCATGCCGGTCGGGGTGACGGCGGCGGCCTCGGCCATCGCCCGGCCGCGGGTGCGCACCAGCGCCATCGCGGCCTCGGGGGCGAGGACTTCGCCGACCGCGGCGGCGGTCAGCTCGCCCACGCTGTGGCCCGCGACGGCGCCGAGGGAGTCCAGCGGGACCCCCTCCAGCAGCGCCTGCGCGGAGACCAGTCCCGCGGCCACCAGCAGCGGCTGGGCCACGGCCGTGTCGCGGATCTGCTCGGCGTCGGCCTCGGTGCCGTAGTGCACCAGGTCCAGGTCGATGGCGGCCGACCACTCACGCAGCCGGTCGGCGACGCCGGGGAGTTCGAGCCAGGGAGTCAGGAAGCCGGGCGTCTGAGCGCCCTGGCCGGGAGCGACGAGTACGAGCACTCTCACACTCTCTCTTGTCGACGGATGTCCACGCCGGTGGGGACCGGCACGAAGAACGGTCAGGGGAATTGTGGGAGGCCGACAAAACCGATGGGCACGACTATATCTGCCCGCCCCCGTCCGCCAGGCGACCCAGGATCAGCGCGACGCGCAGCGTGAACGCCGAACGGACATCCGAGGGGGACCATCCGGTGACGTCCGTCACACGTCGCAGCCGGTAGCGAACGGTGTTGGGGTGCACGAACAGCATCCGCGCGGCCCCCTCCAGACTGCTCGCCTGCTCCAGATAAACGCTCAAGGTTTCCAGGAGAGCGGCTCCGGCCTCCTGGAGCGGTCTGTAGATCTCCTCCACCAGCAGTGCCCGCGCGGTGGGATCCGCGGCCATCGCGCGCTCGGGCAGCAGATCGTCCGCGAGCACCGGACGCGGCGCGTCCGGCCACGCGGCACACGCCTTCAGCCCGGCGCCGGCCGCCTGCGCCGACCTCGTCGCCGACAGCAGGTCGCCCACCACGGGACCGGCCACCACCGGGCCCGCGGCGAACGGACCGATCAGCGACTTGGCGACGTGCAGCGGATCGTCCGAGCCGCCGGCGATGACCACCAGCCGGTCGCCCAGCACCCCGGTCAGCACCTGGAGCTTGGCGTGCCGGGAGGCGCGCCGGATCGCCTCCACCGTCAGCTCGCTGTCCCCGTCGGGCGCGGTGCCCAGCACGACCGTCACATGCTCGGGGGAGCTCCAGCCCAGCGCCGCCGCACGGGAGACGGCCCCCTCGTCGGCCTCGCCGGAGAGCACGGCGTTGACCACCAGCGACTCCAGCCGCGCGTCCCAGGCGCCGCGCGCCTCGGCGGCCTGCGCGTACACCTGGGCGGTGGCGAACGCTATCTCGCGGGCGTAGACCAGCAGCGCCTCGCGCAGCACGCTCTCGTCGCCGGGCGCGGCGACCTCGTCGATCGCCGCCTCCACGACCTCGATGGTGGTGCGGACCATCTCCACGGTCTGCCGCAGCGTGATCGCCCGCGTCAGCTCGCGCGGCGCGGTGCCGAACACGTCGGTGCTGATCGCCTGGGGCGTCTCGGGGTGCCGGAACCACTCGGTGAACGCCGCGATGCCCGCCTGTGCCACCAGGCCGATCCACGACCGGTTCTCCGGCGGCATCGCCCGGTACCAGGGCAGTTGCTCTCCCATACGGGTGAGGGCCGCGGCGGCCAGCTTGCCGGAGGACTGCTCCAGCCGCCGCAGCGTCGCGGGGTGCGGGTGGGGGCGCTGCTTGTCGGGTGCTGGTGTCTGAGTGGGTTCTGGCACGGGACAAGACTGCCCTATTGGTACGGCCGTATGGGTGGCGGGTGTCGGATCCGTACAACGGGCGGGGTCCGGAACGGTGCCCGCCCGGCGCCGGCACGTACGGCTTACGATGACGGCGGAGCCGGTCAGGGAGTTCTGATCTCAGGGGAGCGCGATGTCCGTCGACTACGAGCGTATGGCCGAGATCGCCGAGGAGCTGAGCAGGCACATCCCCGAGGAGGTCCGGGCCGTCGAGATCAGCGGCGAAGAGATCGTCATGATGATGTCCCCGAGCAATCAGCACGAACTGATCGTCCGCCGGGTGGGCAAGCAACTCGACGCCCAGATCGAGCGGCAGGGGGTGGATCTCATCGCCCACGGCGGTGCCGACCTGGAGGACCCCGCTGTGGGGGTCAGACGGCGGCCGGACGTGATGGTCTTCCCCGAGAGTTGCCTGGAGACGGGCGAGGCCGTCCACCCCCACGACGTCGAGGCCGTGGTCGAGGTCGTCTCGCGGACCAACCCGGAGAACGACTACGAGGGGAAGACCCGCGACTACCCGGCGATGGGCGTCCCCTACTACCTGTTGCTCGACCCCCGGAAGGGCACTGGGGCACTCTACTCCGGCATCCACCGCACCCCGGAAGGCCCGCGCTACGGCACCTCCACGGAGTTCGCCTTCGGTGAGACTGTGCGGGTGGGCGACTGGACGGTGGACACCTCCGTCTTCCCGACGTACGGCTGAACGCCCCGGCGCGGAGGCTCAGCCGGAGGTTCGCTGCCCGCGGGCCGGGGCACCGGCCCGGGTGGCCGGCTTCCCGGCCGGGCGCGGACGGGGACGCAGGAGGCGGTGGAGCCCGGCGGCGGCGAACTGGAGGACCGCGATCCCCAGCAGCGGCAGGTGCGGCGGCAGCCCGGCCGCGGCCCCGGCGAGTGCCGAACCGCAGGCCGCCGCCGAGATCTTCAGCCCCGCCCCGATGGTGAAGACCTGCGCCCGCACCCCGGGCGGGGAATGGTCGGCGCGGATGCGCAGCGTGGCGCTCAGCAGCGGCCCCTCGAAGACGCCCGCCACCGCGAACAGGGCCACCTGCGCGGCGAACGAGGGCGCGGCAGCGGCGGCGGCCAGGCCCAGGCCCGCACCGGTCAGGCAGAGGGGGACCAGACGCCGGGCGGGGAAGGACCGCAGCCACCGGGCCACCGCCAGGGAACCGGTCAGCGCCCCGAGCGCCAGCGCCGTCATCAGTACGCCCCCGGCGTCCGGACGGCCCCGGTCGCCGGCGAGGAGCACCGCGGTGGTGGTCAGGCCGCCGATGCCGACGAAGGCCAGGGAGGTGGCGGCGGTGACCGCCCGCAGCTCCCGCACGTGCCACATCGCAGCCAGGCCCGCCCCGAGATCGGCCCGCAGTGTCCTGCGGGATCCCGGGCCGGGCGCCGCGGTCCCGTCCCCGCTTTCGCCTTCGCCCGCGTCCGCCCACCCGTACGGCAGTGCCGCCGCGGTGACGGCCGCACCCGCCGCCGAAACGGCCAGCAGCAACACGGCCGGGGCGGGCGAGGCCAGCGCGGCGATCACGCTCACCAGGGCGGGACCGGCCACCGACACGGCGTTGTAGGTGGCCGCGTCCAGGGCGTACGCGCGGTCGCGGTCCGCACCCTCGGGCACCAGGCGGGCCAGCAGGCCGGACAGCCCGCCGGTGGCCACCGGGCCGCAGCCGCCCCCGAGGGCGGCGACGGCCAGCACCACGGGCAGGGGCGCGCGTCCGGTGACCGCCGCCAGCACCGCGATACCGGCCGCCATGCCGCCCAGCGCGCCCAGGTAGAACGGCCGGGGGTTGCGGGCCCGTTCGGCCAGCGCCCCCGTCAGCGGCGCGGCCAGCACGTGCGGCGCCATCCAGGCGGTGAGCACGAACGCGCCCTGGGCGGCGCTGCCGGTGCGGTGCATCGCCAGCATCACCACGGCCACCGCCATGCCCTCCCCGGCGAGCCGCGCGAGGAGGGCGGTGACCAGATAGGGCCTCAACCCGGTGTGCGGGCGCACGGGTGCCTCCCGAGGTGTAACGGCATTTTGGGAAAAGACGTTACCCTGTGCGGGGCGACGAGGAGAGAGATGTATGAACGACGTGGTCACCGGACGCGGATTCCGGCCGGCCCGGCGGCTGGTCGAACTCGCCAACGCCCTCCGCGCCGACCCGGAGCTGCCCCGGGAGGAACTGGCCGGACTGCTCGCCCGCCACGGTGAGCGGCCCGAGGACCTCACCGAGGAGGCGCTCCCGCCGGCCTGCGCGGCCGAACTGCGCTGCGCCGTCGCCCGTATGACGGCCGTACTGGCCGAGACCGACACCGGCCGGGCCGCCCGCGCGCTCAACGGAATCCTCGCCGAGTGCGGTGCCCGCCCCCGACTGACCGACCATGGCGGGCGCCACCCCTGGCACCTCCACGTCGACCGGGACGAGGACGCGGGCTGGGCCGACTGGTTCCTGACCGCGAGTGCCCTGGCCCTGGCGCAGATCGTCACCGAGTACGGCCGCGCCGCCTGGGGCGAGTGCGCCGCCCCCGGCTGCTCCGCCTTCTACCTGGACGCCGGCCCCGGCAGCGCCCGCCGCTACTGCTCGGCCACCTGCGCCTCCCGCGCCCGCGTCGCGGCCCACCGCCGCCGTCGCAGGGGAGGTTGAGGCGGAGCCGTGCGGTACGCACGTACTGCCGCGGCGACCACTCGATCGTGGGGCTGTCGCCGAGCGGAGTGGAAGCGAACGAGGACGCGGTGTTCCATGGCGTTCCACGGCAGCCGGTTGCGAGGAGGGGATGGGGCGGTGAACGGTTTCGTCAGGTGGTCGGAGAGGGGCCACCGTCGGCGTGCGGAGGAGCTGACGGGCGGAGGGAGGGCGTTCGAAGAGAGCGCGCGGCGTCTGTCGGCCCGGCCGCGGCGGGACTCGGCGGAATCCGTGGAGAAAGCCGCCCCAGGGGGGCGGGAGAAGGCCCCGCGGCGGCCTTCGGCGGGCGCGGCGGCGGACGACCCCGCCGGGCCGGGGGTGCTCCCCTGACCGCTCCCGGCCGGTCCCTTCGGGCGATCGCGTACGGGGTCGGGGTGAGCAGGCCCCGCTGGCGTCTCTGAGCGCTCCGGGCGTACGTTTCCCGCGGGGAGAGGGGGCGCGGTATGGACCGGAGCATCCGCACGGTGGAGGACGTACTGAGGCTGCTGGACGGGCTGTTCGCCCCGGGGGCGACCACTGGACGGCCGGCGCCGCCTCCTGGTGGGACGGCTTCTACGCGGACCGCTCGAAGCCGGTGCCGTTCTTCGCGGCGAAGCCGGACGAGAGTCTGGTCTCGTATCTCGAACGTGGTCTGATCGTCCCGGGCCGGGCCCTCGACCTGGGCTGCGGGCCGGGCCGCAACGCCGTCCACCTCGCCCGGGCGGGCTTCGGGGTGGACGCTTTCGACCTCTCCCCGCAGGCCCTGGCCTGGGCCGGGGAGCGGGCCCGCGATGCCGGAACGGACATACGCTTCCAGCTCGGGGACGCCTTCGCCCTCACCGAGGACGAACTCCCCGGCCCTTACGACCTGATCTGCGACTCCGGCTGCTTCCACCATCTGCCGCCGCACCGCCGCGTCAGCTACATCGCCCCGGTCGAGCGCGTTCTGGCCCCCGGCGGCCACCTCGCACTCACCTGCTTCGCGGCGGGATCCGGAGGTATGGGCTGCGAACTGCCCGATGCGGAGCTGTACCGCCCGTCCGGCTCCTCCGGTTCGCCCGTTCCACCCGGCCTCCACGGAGGTCTGGCCTACACACCACAGTCGCTGCGCCGGATCTTCTCAGGGCTGACGGAGGTCGAGTCGCGCCGCATGCGCGGCGAACCGCCCGAGTCCCCCCGCTTCGGCGAACCCTTCCTGTGGACGGCCCTGTTCCGCCGGGAGGCGTGAGGGCGTACGGCCGTCGTGTGGGATGTCGGCCCGTCCGCGTACCGTGGAGGAATGCTGCACATATGGCGCGATGCGGACCGTTACCGGGGCGGGGACCCGGCGGCCGGTATCGAGACACGGCACGCCTTCTCCTTCTCCGGCTTCTACGAGCCGTCCAACACACGCTTCGGACTGCTGGTCGCCTGCAACGAGGAGCGACTCGCGCCGGGCGCGGGCTTCGCCGAGCACCCGCACGCGGACGTGGAGATCGTCTCGTGGGTGGTCGAGGGCGAGCTGACGCACGAGGACTCGGCCGGCCGCCGCGTGGCGGTGCGGCCCGGGGACGTGCAGCGGCTGAGCGCCGGCCGCGGCATCCGGCATGTGGAGCGCAACGCCGGGAGCGAGCCGCTGCGGTTCGTGCAGATGTGGCTGGTACCGGGGGTGTTCGGGGGTGAGGCGGAGTACGAGGTCGTGCGGGGCATAGCCGACGGCACCCCCTACGCCCTGGCCCGCGCCGACGCGGTGCTGCACGTACGGCGGCTGGGCGCGGGGGAGCGCACCGCGGTACCGGACGCCCCGTGGGTGTACGTGCACGTGGTGCGCGGCGGGCTGCGCCTGGGCGGTGAGTCGCTGGAGGCGGGCGACGCGGCACGGATCACGGACACGCAGGGGCTGGAGGCGTCCGGAGGCGGGGCCGGGGCCGAGGCGCTGGTCTGGGAGATGCACTCCGAGCCCTCCTACGGCTGAGACCGCCCCTCCACGACGGGCTCCACGGCGGAATCCTGTACGGCCGACTCCGGGGCCGGGAGGGCGCCGGAGCAGGTGGCGCGCCCGTAGGAGCCGAAGGCGGTGGAGCGCTGGACGTGCCTGCCGCGGACGGCGAGGGTGCAGCTGGCCTCGCCGCCCTCCTCGCCGAGGAGGATGCTGACGGTGGGCTCCTCGCCCAGGGGCACCTCCACGGTCTTCTTCCACGGCAGCCTCACGTCCGAGGCGATGGTGGCCTTCCCGGCCTCGCTGCGGGCGAGGTAGGTGATGTCGGCCGTGCCCTCCCCCCGCACCTCGTAGGTGACCTCGGCGGTGGGGAAGGCACGCTCCCCGGGTTCGTCCCCGGTGTTCAGGACGCCGTAGCCGACGAGGCCGGCGCAGGCGAGAACCAGGGCGGCGGCGACGGCCACCACACGCCGGTCCACGCCCCGCTCGGACGCTCCCTTTCCCTTTCCGGTTTCGCCGTCGGCGGAATCGGCGGCGTCGGCGGATCCGGTCGAATCGACAGGGACGGTTTCCGGGTTTCCCGGCATCGGATCATCCGGGAGATAGGCCGATTCGTCCGTCCGCACCTGTGCGCGTTCCTTCTCCTCGTCCGGTGTGTCCGGGGACCCGGACATGTCCTTGCTCATGACGATCCCTTTCCGAGAACGCGGACATGTGAACACGGCGTTGTACACCATGTGCGCCGCTCGTGGCCAGCGAGGGGGCAAACCGCCCCAATCCGACCCGCCGATCCGTCGTGGTCTGCGGCGATGAGGTGGCGAACCGGCGAAGTGCCCTTTATCTCCGCAGGCTTGACGGGGGGTCGGAAACACGCGTAGAACCCTCCGTCGGCTGCGAGAGCCGTCGTGACCGGCGGGCGACGCATTCCTTGGAGGAACTCCTTTCCCAGGGGGTCCTCCTGGGGTGCGTCGTCCAGCCCCCACGCCGTAACGCCGATTCCACGGCCATGTTCCGTCCGTAGGCCGCCTTGTTTCCCGGGGCGGTTGCTTCGGCCTGCCCGCATTCCGCGCGTACGCGAAAGCACGGAAGACGCAGGGCCGGCCGGGAAAGGAATTCGGCAAGATGAGAAAGCGGTACCGAAGACTGCTTTCCGGACTCGTCGTGTCGGCCGTCATGGGCACCCTGCTGCCGCAGGTGGCGTACGCGGCCCCGGCGTCCGAAGACGGCGAGGACGGCGGCAAGGGCATCGTCGACACCGTCGCGGACTGGTTCTCCGGCGACGAGGACGACGGCGAGGCGGCCCCGCCCGCCGACGGCAGGGCGGCGCTGCCCAGCCGCGAGAAGCTGCCCAGGGGGAAGAAGGCACCGGCGGCGAAGCGCGTCGAGGAGCTGACCGGCAGGCGCACCGCGCACGCCCGGTTCTGGCAGCTCTCCGACGGGCGTGTCGAGGCCGAACTGTCGGCCGTCCCCACCTCCTACCGCTCCGGGTCCGGCGAGAAGGCCCGGTGGAAGCCTATCGACACCGCGGTGCGTCCCAGCGACGCCAAGGGGTTCGAGTTCGCCAGCACCGCCAACACCGGCCGCAGCTGGTTCGGCTCCGACCCCAAACGCCTGATGCGCTTCGCCAACGACACCGGCCAGGGCGTGACGATCGGCCTGCGGGACGCGACGGGCGCGAAGCTCAAACCCAGGGCCGAGGGCGACACCGTCACCTATGCGGACGCCCTGCCCGGAGCCGATCTGTCCTACGAGGTGGGCCCGGGCCGGGTGAAGGAGAACATCACCCTGGCCGAACGCCCCGACGGGCCGGTGTCGTTCACCTTCACCCTGGACATCGACAAGCTCACGCCCAAGGCGCGTAAGGACGGCTCGATCGCCTTCTACGGCGAGCACCCCGGCGTGCCCGTGATGGAGATCCCCGCCGCGTACATGACCGACGCGCGCAAGGACGCCTCCTCGCCCTACGGGTACGTCCACAGCAACGACGTCGCCCAGAAGCTCACCCGCCACGGCGACGACTGGCGGCTGACGGTGACGCCGGACGCCGACTGGCTGGCGGCCAAGGAGCGGCGGTACCCGGTGGTCATCGACCCCACCGTCTCCATCGCCCCCACGCCGGCGCAGTCGCAGGACGTGATGGTCCTGTCCGACCAGCCGTCGGTGAACTTCAACGCCAACTGGAAGCTGGCGGCCGGCCGTACCGACACCGGCACCGCCCGCTCGCTGATCAAGTTCCCGCTGGACGAGATCCCCGCCGGGGTGGAGGTCGACTCCGCCCGCCTGGAGATGTACTTCGACCAGACCCACACCACCGGTGGCACCGACGTACCCGTCCGGGTGCACCGGGCCACCGGGGCGTGGGACGAGTCGACGGCGACCTGGGACAACACCAGCTCACTGGTCGGTGAGCTGTCGGGCACCAGCGTCCAGGTCGACGACGGCGACCCGGCCACGGCCGCCTCCGGCTCCTGGCCCGCCTCCGGCTCGACGCTGACGCAGTACGCCGTCGGCGGCGACTACCGCTACAACAAGGACGGCACGGCCGGGGACACCTACGCCTGGCAGCCGAAGGTCGAGGACACCGCCACCTACCGGGTGGACGTCCACTACGTCGCGGCCACCGACCGCGCCACCAACGCCCCCTACACCGTCACCCACCGCGACGGCTCGGCCACGTACACCGTGGACCAGTCGGCCGGCACGGGCGGGCAGTGGACCTCACTGGGAGGCGGCAAACAGCTTCCCTTCACCAAGGGCACCACCGGCAAGGTCGTGCTCGGGGACGGGCCGGCCTCCACCTCCACCGCCGTCATCGCCGACGCGGTACGGCTGGTGAACCCGGCCGAGATCTGGAAGAACACCGGCGAGTACAACCAGTGGCACAAGTTCCCCGTGACCGACACCGTGCAGAAGTGGGTCTCGGGCACCGCGGCCAACCACGGCTTCGTGATCAAGGCGCGGGACGAGTCCTCCTCCGGCCCGCTGGGCGGCCCCCGCTACGAGGCGGCCGACGGCGACTACGGCGGCGAGACCTCGACCTACCCGCGGCTGACCGTCACATGGGGCAAGGTCGGCACCGCGCTGGACTCCCCGACCGTCGTCCACGGCACCGGCCCGGAGCTGCACTGGAAGGCGTACGAGAACACCAGCGGTGACTCCGGTCTGGACATCGTGGAGTACCAGCTGCACCGTTCCACCCAGCAGACCTTCACCCCGTCGGCGGCCACCCTGGTCGCACCGGTGGACAAGGCGGTCACGTCCTTCACGGACACCACCGCGACCCCGACACCCGCCGACCACGCGGACGAGATCGGGCGGTCGTACCACTACCAGATCGCGGTAAAGACCAAGAGCGGCGAGCTGCTCGGCTCGCCCACCCGCGTCGTGGGCATCCCCAAGGCCGGCCGCACCATGAAGCTCATCCAGGCCGGGCAGAGCGACACCACCCTCTCCAGCGCCCAGCCGGACACCAACCAGGACACCATCGAGTCCTGGGGGACCGGCCAGAAGTGGCTGAGCGTCGGCAACAACTCCGCCACCTACGGCACCACCCGCTCGGTGCTGAAGTTCCCGACCTCCGACATCCCCACCAGCGCCACCGTGCTGGAGTCCCGGATGTTCCTGTGGGCCTCGCAGACCACCACCGACAGCAACGGGGCGGTCTACGAACTGCGCCCGCTGACCAGGGGCTTCGACGAGACCACCGCCACCTGGAACAAGGCGTCCTCCTCCACCGCCTGGAGCAGGCCGGGCGGCGACTACGGCTCCACCGTCTCCGACACCACGGCGCAGTGGAGCAACGAGGTCGGACGCCACTGGTGGGACGCCACCTCGATGACGCAGGGCTGGGTGAGCGATCCGGCCGCCAACAAGGGCGCGATGCTCAAGCTCGCCGACGAGTCCTCCACCGGCCCGCAGGAACGCAGCCTGTTCCTGTCGGCGGAGGCCGCCGACCCGCAGCTGCGTCCGCTGATCCGCGTCATCTACGTCGACTCCACCGCCGAGAAGACCTACCACGCGCCGCAGACGCCGTCGCGGATGATCCCCGGTGACACCGACACCGTCGAGGTGACGGTCACCAACACCACCGGCTCGGAGTGGACGGCGACCGGACACGAGCTGTCCTACCGCTGGGCGCTGCCGGACGGCACCGACGTCACCACCGGCGGCAACCAGATCGCCACCGCCCTGCCGAGGGACCTCGCCCCGGGCGAGTCGGTGACGGTGCGGGCGCAGGTCAAGGCGCCGATCAACTCCGACTCCGGCAACAAGCGCCTGGACCACGTGCTCACCTGGGACATGCGGAACAGGAGCACCGGCGCCTGGGAGTCCGACGGCGGGGGAGTCCCCGGCCTGGCCCAGCATGTGGCGGTGGAGGACCCCACCTCCAACCAGCTCGGCCTGGAGAAGTTCTACTCCTACGCGGGCAAGAACACCGGCGCCGGCTCCACGGTGATGAACAACCTGTACGCCGGCAACAACGTCTGGTCCTACAACGCGTTCTCCAACCCCGGCCGCGGCCTGTCCACCTTCGCCCGGTTCTCCTACAACTCCCTGGACACCTCCGACACCGTCCTCGGCCACGGCTGGTCCGCCCAGCTCGCAGCCCCGATCCGCTCGGGCGCGGCGCTGGACTTCCACCCCAACCCCAACCCGACCACGGTGACGCTGCCCGACGGTGACGGCACCGCCCACACCTTCCGCAAGCAGACGGACGGCACCTGGAAGGCCCCGGCCGGGGTGCACTACCTGCTCCAGCAGAAAGCGGGAGTGGACTGCAGGCCGTCGGCCGACGGCGACCCGCGCGCCTGGTCGATGACGCGGCCGGACCGCACGGTGTTCTCTTTCGACTGCGACGGCTACCTGTCGGCGATCACCGACAAGAACGGCAACACGCAGACCTACACCTACGAGGAGCGCCGCTCCAACAACAAGCCGGTCAAGTTCCTGAAGTACATCACCGACCCGGACGGCCGGCAGTCCCTGACGGTCGACTACTACGACAAGGGCCAGGACTACCCCTACATCGACGACGCCGGTGTGAAGCAGTCCGGCACCAAGCTGACCAGCCCGAAGATCATCGACCACATCGCGTCGATCACCGACGTCTCCGGGCGGAAGCTGACCTTCGTCTACAGCGACAAGGGCCTGCTCGGTGAGCTGACCGACGGCGCCGGCAGCGCACAGCCGAAGGTCTTCCGCTTCACCTACGACGCCACCCAGGGCAACAAGAACGTCAAGCTGGTCAAGGTCACCGACCCGCGCGGCAACGCCACCTCGCTCGACTACTACGACCCCAGCGAGGGGGACGACCCGAAGTTCCACTGGTCGGCGCAGACCATCACCGACCGCCTCGGGCACGACACGTCCTTCGTCTACACCGACCCCGACGGCACGGCCGGCTCCACCATCCAGACGGCTGTGACGGATGCGGAGGGCAACGCCTCCACCTACCTCCAGGACGGCTACGGCCGCCCCACCCAGGTGACCAACGCCAAGTCCCAGACCACCAAGCTGTCCTGGGACGCGGACAACAACGTCACACGCCTGGAGGAGAACAACGGCGCGGTCACCACCTACACCTACGACCCCAAGACCGGCTACCCGCTGGAGCAGAAGGACGCCGAGGCGAACCAGAACGGCACCGAGCCGCAGACCTTCACCTACGCCACCTCGCTCAACGGCCATGTGGCCGACCTGTGGCGCAAGGTCTCCCCGGAGGGCCGGACCTGGCAGTTCGGCTACGACACCTACGGCAACCTGACCTCGGTCACCGACCCCAAGGGCACCGCCACCACCACCGCCGACGACTACACCACCACCTACACCTACGACACCCACGGCCAGCTGAAGACGGCCACCGACGCGAACGGAAACACCACCACCCACGGCGAGTTCGGCCCGACCGGCTACCCGGCGCTGATCACCGACGCGCTGGACAACGCCACCTCGTTCGTCTACGACGAGCGCGGGCAGGTGCTGGAGAGCACCGACGCGCTGGGCAAGACCACCACGCAGACCTACGACGTCTTCGGGCGTCCGCTGGTCTCCACCGTGCCCAAGGACCAGGACGCCGGTGAGCTGATCACCACCCCGGCCCCGGTCTACGACGCCAACGACAACATCACCGAGTCCACCGCGCCCAACGGGGCGGTCTCCACAGCCGTCTACGACAGCGCCGACCAGCTCACCTCGGCCACCGAGCCGAAGGACACCGACACCTCGAACGAGCGCAGGACGACCTACGCCTACGACAAGGTCGGCAACCTCCTGACGACCACCGAGCCCAAGGGCAACCTGACCACCACCGCCGGCGACTACACCACCACCCACGCCTACGACGCGATCTACCAGCTCACCTCCGTGGTCAACGCGGCGGGCGACAAGATCAGCTACAGCTACGACGACGTCGGCAACCTGCTGAAGGTCACCGACCCGAAGAAGAACGCCAGCACCGATACCGGCGACTTCACCACCGCCTACGCCTACGACCTCAACCACCGCGTCACCACGGTCACGGACGCGGCCGGCCACACCACCTCGCGCGCGTACGACAAGGACTCCCTGGTCGTCTCCACCACGGACGCGGAGAACAACACCACGACCGTCACCCACGACGAGCGCGGCATGACCACCGAAGCCAAGGTCCCGCACACCAAGGACGCCTCGGGCACGATCACCTACCGCACGACGAAGTACGAGTACGACGAGGTCGGCAACCGCACCAAGGTGATCACCCCGCGGGCCGTGGCGGCCGGGACGACGGAGGCCTTCACCGCCCGGACCGAGTACGACGCGCTGAACCGCCCGGTCAAGCAGTTCCAGCCCTACGACCCGGCGGACTCCCGCTACAACGACCCCAACGTCTACACCGAGACGGTGTACGACGCGGCCGGCCGGGTGAAGTCGACCTCGCTGCCGCCCTCCCAGGGGCAGTCGGTCCGCAACGACACCACCTACACCTACTACGACCACGGCCTGGTGAAGTCCTCCACCGACCCGTGGGACATCACCACCACCTACGACTACAACGACCTGGGCCTGCAGACCGCCCGCACCCTCACCTCGGCCGGAGGCTCCTCCTCACGCACGATGGGCTGGGGCTACTACCCCGACGGCAAGCTGAAGTCCCGCACCGACGACGGCGTCCCGGTCGGCAAGCACGTCGTGCTGGTCGACAACTCCGACACCCACAACACCGACTCCACCGGCACCTGGACCACGGCGGACGCCGACGGCCAGCAGGGCTACGACCACGCCGTCCACACGGCCGGCACCGGCACGGACGCCTTCACCTGGACCCTCAACATCCCCGCCGACGGCACCTACACCGCCTACGTGAAGTACCCGGACGTGCCGGAGACGTCGACAACGGCCACGTACACGCTCACGCACGACGGAGGGACGACCGACAAGACGATCGACCAGACCGCGGACGCCGGCACCTGGGTCTCCCTGGGCTCCTACACCTTCACCCAGGGCAACGGTGCCAAGCTGGAGCTGTCCGAGAACGACGGCGGCACGGTCGTCGCCGACGCGGTGAAGCTGGTGCGCGACACCAGCGGCGAGACCGACACCGAGAAGAAGACGTTCACGTACACCTATGACGCGAACGGCAACCTGACGGCGCTCGACGACACCTCGTCGAGCGCGAGGATCGACAACTACGCCATCGCCTACACGGGCCTCAATCAGGTCCGGAAAGTGACGGAGTCGCTGAACGGCACAGCGAAGAAGTCGACGTCGTACACCTACGACGCCAACGGTCTGCCGGAGGCGATCACTCACCCCGACCAGCACTCGACGTACACATACGACCTGCGTGACCTGGTCAGGACGGTCTCGATCGGCAAGTCCGCCACGGACGCCGACCCGAAGGTGACGTCGTACACGTACACCGACCGCGGCCAGCGTCTGAGGGAGGCCAAGGCCAACGGCAACACCGTCGACTACGCCTATTACCTCGATGGCCCGGTCAAGTCCACGACGGAGAAGAAGGCGGGCGGCATCCTCGTCTCCTCGCACACCTACGCCTACGATCCCAACGGCAACAAGGCGCGGGACGTGGCGAAGAAGATGAACGCCGACGACCGCACCGCCTACCTGGAGTCCACCACCGACTACACCTACGACCCGGCCGACCGGCTCGCCAAGTCGGTCAAGACCGGCAACGGCGCCGGGACGGAGACGTACGTCCACGACGACAACGCCAACGTCGTCAGCCAGACGCTCAAGGGCACGACCACGACGTACGACTACGACCGGAACCGGCTGCTGAGCGCCACCGCTGTCGGCGGCACCACGTCCACCTACAACTACGACCCGTTCGGCCGCCAGGAATCGGTGACGTCGGGCGGCAAGGTGATCAGCCGGAGTGTTTACGACGGCTTCGACCACGTCGTCGAGTCGCTGAGCGCTGACTCGTCGGGCGGGATGAAGTCGACCACGTACACCTTCGACCCACTGGACCGCACCGCGTCGAAGACCGCGGACGGCAAGACCACCACGTTCAACTACCTCGGTCTGTCCGGCGAGGTGCTGACCGAGGAGGTCTCCGGTGCGCTGACCAAGTCGTACCAGTACAGCCCCTGGGGCGAGCGCCTGTCGCAGGTCAAGCACAACAACGACGGCACCACCGAGGCCGGCTACTACGGCTACAACGCCCACACCGACGTCGAGACCCTCACGGACAAGAACGGCGACACGAAGGCCACGTACGGCTACACCGCCTACGGCTCCGACGAAACGTCCGAGTTCACCGGAATCGACAAACCCGACGCCACCGACCCCACCAAGGAGGAGTACAACCCCTACCGGTACAACGCCAAGCGGTGGGACGCCCAGTCCGGAACCTACGACATGGGCTTCCGCGACTACAGTCCCGGCCTGAACCGCTTCACCATCCGCGACATGTACAACGGCGCCCTCGCCGACATGAAACTCGGCGCGGATCCGTTCACCGGAAACCGCTACGCCTTCACCGGCGGCAACCCGGTGACCAACGTCGAGATCGACGGCCACTTCTTCGCTCTCCCCGCGATCGCCTACTGGGTGGCGGGAGCGATGGGTCTGTCGCTCTACGCCGCCACTCCGCAGGGACAGCAGAACCTGAGGGACGCAGGCGAAGCGCTCGGTAACCTGATGCCGTCCGCCGAGGAGGCCGGTTCCGGTTCCAGCGAGTCGTCCAACGAACCGCGTCCCGGTCCCACCCCGCAGCCGACGCCGGGCCCCGCGCCCAGGCCCGCGCCGCGGGGCACCGACACCGACAGCGTCTCCTGCAACCCGCTGCCTCTGATCGACGGGGGACGGATCTACGGAGGACTGGAGGAGTACACGAACCACCAGGGCAAGAAGGGCTGCAGGGCAACCGGCGCCTTCGCGTTCCTCACCAAGAGTGACCGCAGGTCGCGCACCGGGGCGGGTGGTCTGCCGAGGTGCCCCGAATGCGAGCCGTCCGTCAAGCCGGACGGAATGGGGGAAATCGCGGCAGGAGGCGGAGATCCGCAAGCCGGCCACTTGATAGGTTACTGGGGGAAGGGCACCGGCCAGGATGTCCGAAACCTGGTGGCTTTGCACGGCAGTGCAAACAGAAGGATGGCCAGCAAGGTGGAACGCTTCGGGTGGAAGCACTTGACTGGGAACAACAAGCTGATCATGTCGGTCGTTCCTGTCTACGGAGATCCGCATTCGGCTGTTCCTACATCCGTCCAGGTGGGAATGACCGCATACGGGCCTCAGGGAAATATCGTGGACTCTTTCTCGTGCACGGCGGTCAACTCCCAGACCGGAATCGGATCGAAGTGCTAGAAGGGGCATAGTGGTGGCAACGCTTCCAGAGATACAAACCCTGTTGGGTGAACCCCGGTTCAACTGGTCGGATCCGGCGCCGTGGATCGAACTGGAGCAGGAACTCGGTATCGAATTTCCTGCGGACTTCCGTGAGATCGTGGACGCCTACGGTTCGATCGAGATCAACGGGCAGTTGTATCTGAAGCATCCCGCCGGTCATCTTCTTCACGATCTGGGAACGATGATCAGGAGGGATCTCGACCTCTGGCGTGACGAGGACATGATGGAATTCCTGCCGAGTCCGGTAGGGGCGAACCCCGGCGAATTGATGCCGGTGGCGACGGCCACGACGGGCGAGGCGGTTTTCCTGCGCGTTCCCGACACCCCCTCGTCGCCCTGGCGCGTCGTGGTCCAGGAGTTCGACAGTCCGGCCTGGACTCTCTATGAGATGACGTTCAGTGAGTGGTTGCTGGCTTATCTCGAGGGTAGGGACGTGACGTTGTGCTCTCGCAACCTCGCGCCCGACGGGCCGTTCTGGGAGTTCCTGCCCTGAGAGAGAGCGGTGGCGCCCCCTCCCTGAGGGGGTGCCACCGCGCTCTTGATCCGAAACTCGAAGGGCCCTGTTCGAAGACGCAGCGAATGTGCGGGCCGCCGAATATCCGCGCACGGTGTGCGGCTGGCGCCGGCAGCAGTGGAAGGAGCGGCGGTTCCCGGCGGCGAGCCGGCCCCGGGCCCGGCCGTGCGGAGGTACGCCGACGACCACTCGGGGTGCCTCTCCTCGACCACCACCTACACCTACGACGCCTTCGACCGCACGGTGACGGAGACCACCTCCGGCATCAGCGGCAAGACCCAAGGCCTTCACCTATCTGGCCATGGGTGACCAGGTGCTGCGCGAGGAGGAGCCGTACAACGCCTAGTGGTGGGGTGTCTGCCGGGTGGCCACTCGGAGGACGCAGACGAGGCCCTTCCGGAGCGCCCCACCGACGGTCCCGTCACCGCCGCTCGCCCTGGAGCAGCGCGCGGGCGTGACCGCTTGTCCGGTCCTCCGACGGTGTGACAGCGTGTGCCGACCGTGGAGCACGGGACCGCGGATGTTCCACCGGGCGGCGGCCGGTGATCGTACGGGGCCGCCTCGGCGGTGGATCCCCGCGTGTGTGCGAGACGGTGAACGGACAAGGGGAGATGGGGATTTCGGTGGGGAAGAGCAGAGTCCTCCTGGCGGCCGCGATGATGGCGCCGCTGCTGGCGCTCACGGCGGCGTGCGGTGGTTCGGACGACGCCTCCGGCAAGGACGCGGAGAAGCGGCCGGGGAGCGGGAGCAGCGCGTCGCAGGAGGCGGGGGAGCAGGACGGGAAGGCCGCGGGGCCGGTCCTCGACGAGGCTGCGCTGAAGAAGGCGCTGCTCGCCGATGGTGAGGTGAAGGGCTATCAGGTCGCCGCCGCCGACCAGGAGTCGCTGACGCCGAAGGCGGACCGGGACGAGTGCCGACCGCTGGCCGACCTGACGGCCTACGGCACCGGACGTACGCCCCGGGCGCGGGCGTTCGCCGCCCAGGGGTTCGCCGGGACGGGACAGGAGGCGGCCGGGCGGATCGTGACGGTGTCGCTGCTGTCCTACGACGGCGACGGGGCGGCCCGGACGGTGGAGGGCGTGCGGTCGGCGATCGAGGCGTGCGGCGACGGTTTCACCACCTCGGGCAACAACGGCGGGGAGACGGTCCGCTACACGGCCGTGGAGGAGACCGAGGCGCCCGGGAGCGGTGACGAGGCGGTCGCGGTGCGTCTGGTGGGCGATGCGGAGGGCACCGAGGTGCCGATGCACTTCGCGGTGGTGCGCTCCGGGGCGTCGCTGGCACAGTTCATGAGCCTGAACATCAAGTCGCCGTCGGGCGTTTCGGTGCCGCAGGACATCGTCACCGCGCAGGTGGACAAGCTCGCCGGGGCCGTGGCCGGCTGAGCGAGTGGTGAGTGCGGGACCGGCCGCCCCGGTGTCCGGGGCGGCCGGTCCTGTTCTCGGTTCCGCTCTCGGGACCGGCTCCGACTCCGTCCGGTCGCGGTGGCGGGTCAGGAGGAGGTGGGTCAGGAGGAGGCGGCCCTGGTGCGGATGGCCGGGAGCTGGGAGTAGAGGGTCGCACCCGGGCACAGGGTCGCGTAGCCGTCGCGGTGGCCGGAGATCCGGTACAGCGTCGCCCGCTGGCCGTTCTTCCAGACGCCGGTGTCGGCGGCCGCGGTGAGCGTCACCTTGCCGGCCGGGTCGGCGCCGTACAGGCCGAGCTTCCAGCCGGAGATCCGGGCGATGGCGTCCAGCGCGGCCTGGGTGGGCCGGCCGCCGTCCTCGTAGTTGCCGAGCAGGGAGACGCCCGCGGAGTTGCCGTTGAAGCCGTAGGTGTGGGCGCCCCGGACCGCCTTGTCGACACCTCCCGCACGGCCTTCGAAGATCGTGCCGCACTTGTCGACGAAGAAGTTGTAGCCGACGTCGTTCCAGCCGTTGGTCTTGACGTGGTAGGTGAGGATGCCCCGGATGATGGAGGCCGACTGGGTGCAGGTGTAGCTGTTCGTGCCGGCGGTGTGGTGGACGAAGACGGCGTCCACCCGGCTCATGTAGGAGGGCGGGTCCTCGACCAGCGACTCGTCGGCGCCCCACTGGGCGCGGCTGACGATCCGCGGCGTCTGCGTCCCGGACGGTGAGGGGGAGGGGGCCGGGGTGGTGGTGGACGGCTCACCGGTGGGTCCGGTGCTGGGGTCGGTGGAGGGTTCGCCGGTGGGCTCGGTGGAGGGCTCCGGTGTCGGTTCGCCGGTCGGTTCCCCGGTGGGGGTCGGTTCGGTGGAGGGTTCCGGGCTCGGCTCCCCGGTGGGCTCGGTGGAGGGTTCGCCGGTCGGCTCTCCGGTGGGTTCGGTGGAGGGTTCGCCGGTCGGTTCGGTGGAGGGCTCCGGGCTCGGCTCACCGGTGGGAGCCTCCGTGGTGGGCTGCTGCGACGGCTCCTGGCTGGGCTCGGGCTCCTCCGTGGGGGAGGCGGAGGCGGACGGCTCCGTGGTGGGCTCGCCCTGGCTGGGCTCCGGCTCAGGCTCCGTGGTGGGCTGCTGCGACGGCTCCTGCGAGTTCCCGCCTCCGTTCATGTCGCCGACCTTGCGCCAGCCCTTGCCGATGTCCTCGCCCAGCACGCCGGGGTCGATCATCACCAGACGCAGTCCGCCGGGCAGTTCGGCCGACTCCCCGCCTTCCGCCAGGACCCGCGCCTCGACTCCGTCGGACTCGCCGACCCACAGGGGCTCGGAGGCCCCGCGCACTCCGCTGTCCCTGCCCTCGTCGGTCTCCGGCGGCCGTATGTCGAGGTCCAGGTCCTGCCACCGCGTCCACTGTCCGCTCTGCGCGCTGCGGGTGCGGATCTGGGCGGTGCCGTCCAGTTCCGCCTCCGGGTCCTCCCAGGAGACGCCGAGCATGGAGAAGGGCCGGGTGTCCTTGCGCGGCACCGAGCGCTTCCCCGGGTCGCCGCCCTGGAACGTCTCGGTGTACGCGGCCACGGGCCGCATCCTCTCGCTGCGGGCCTGCTCGTCCGAGGTGTCCGAGGTGGTGGCGACGGCGACCGTCGTCACCACCGACCCCCCGAGCACGACGGAGCCGACCGCCAGCCAGGTCCGGCGCTTCATGTCCGCCGGCCTGCGGCCGCGGCCTCTGTTCGATCCCACGTGTTCCAAACCCCCTCTGGAAGATCCCGGTGCGTCCGGCGGCCGCCGCTCCGTCTCCGTCCGTTCGGCGGTCGGCGGGTCCGGGCCCGGACGCGGACAGTGGACGGGAACGGCCGTACGAGCGGCACGGGCCGCGTGCGGCGGCTCGTCGTACGCGCCGGGCCCTGTGGTCGCCGGCGGCTTCCGCTCCTGATGGCCGCGGCACGCCTGTCGTTCCTGCCGTTCCCGGGGTGCGATGACGAGCCCCGGCTCAGGGCAGCGGCGACACCGCGACCGGTACGCACGGCAGATCGGTGTGCGCCCGGCCTTCCGTCCACTGTCGGACGGGCCGGTTATACCCCAGGGCATCACCGTGCGTCACTCGTGAGGAGGAAAGCCGGAAAGGGCGCATAGCGGTGTGCCGAAGAGGGGCGGGAGCCGACGGCCACCGGTTCCGGTGCGGACGGCGGCCACCGTCCGCACCGGAACCGGAGTACGGGGAAAGTCCGCCTCCCACCAGGAGGTTCATAAGAGCCGGCGCCGGGACCGAGGTGGTGCCGGCCGAGTGTGGGCGGGGTTCCGCATGGCCGCCCCCAGCGCGTGCGCCCCGGTGCCGCCCGGGAGTCGGCGGAGGTCGTGTACGGCTGAAGTTCACGCGGAATTCCCCTGGGCCCGGGAGTGGCGTGGCTGCTCACCCCGGCGAGGAGCGGGGAGTTCCGCTGACACCGCGTAAACGTGAGTACCGCCACACCGTGAGGGCGTGACCAGGCAGTATGCGGCGGCGCTTGGTGAGGAGGAGGGGATGGAACCCTCTCCCGGGTGGCGTCCGGCGTGCCGCCGCCCGGTGCCGAGCCGAACGCGAGGGGAGACGCTCATGGGCACGGAGACCACGGCGAGACCCACGGCCGGAAGGATGCGCGGGCATGTGGCGAGGTTCGTCACGGACCTGACCTCGGGGAGGGCCGGGCACCGACTGCCCCTGGACTACTCGGTGAACAGCCTGCGCATCGTGGACGCGGTGATCGAGGGCATGCGCCGCCAGGGTGCGGAGCCCGACGGTCGCGTGGCGGAGGCCCTGTTCGGTCTGGGCGGGTACCTGGGGGAGGTGATGGTCCGGCGGGCCGGGGCGGTGTGGGTGGACTTCGACGCCGGACAGCGCGAGCGGTTCGGGCAGCCGATGGGTGTGCGGATGCCCGACGGACGTGTGTGGAATCCGCTGGGCAGAGTGGCCAACCGATTCGAGTACGGCTCGCGGGAGTCGGTGCGGACGTTCTACCTGATGCTGCACGGCCGGCACCGTCCCGGTGAGGCCGGCTCCGACGCCGCCTGACGGCTTCGGCCCGTCCACGGCCGCACAGGCGGTGGCCGTGGACGGGCCGGTGGCCGCGCGGTCGGCCTAGCGGAACAGGCGCCCGGGTACGGCGGCGGCCAGCCGGCCGTAGCCGGCGGGGTTCAGATGGAGCCAGTCGCCGTCGTGGAGGCCGGGGTGGAGCCGCTCGGGGTCGGCGGGATCGCGGACGGCGCGGTCGAAGTCGACGACGGAGTCGAAGCGGCCGCTGGTGCGGATCCATTCGTTGACCGTCCGCCGGGCGCGTTCGCGGTGCCCGGCCGGGTCGTCGTACATCTCGTTGCCGCCGAAGGGCAGCAGCGTCGCGCCGTGGACCGCGATGCCGTGGGCGTGGGCGCGGGTGACGATCTGCTCGTAGGCGGCGATCAGGTCGGCCGCGACCCGCTTCTGAGCGGCCTCGGTGGCCGCGGCGGTGCCGATGTCGTTGACGCCCTCGAAGACGATCAGCGATTCCACCCCGGTCTGTGCCAGCACGTCGCGGTCCAGCCGGGCCAGGACGTTGGGGCCCAGCCCGTCGTTGAGGACGCGGTTGCCGCCGGCGGCCTGGTTGAGGACGGCGAGGCGGGCGGTGCCGCGGCGGATCTGAAGCCGGTCGAACCACTGGTCCGTCCAGCGGTCGTTGCCGTTGGTGGTGGAGCCGCGGCCGTCGGTCAGGGAGTCGCCCAGGACGGCGACCGCCCGGGTGGACCTCGCCGACCACGTCTCGACCCCACTGAGGAAGTACCAGTGGTCGGTCGCCGTCGCGCCCGGCAGCTCCTCGGCGGCGAGGTGGTCGCCGCGCAGGAGGTGGGAGGTGGTCCGGGAGCCGGGATGGGAGGTGATGTCGTTCGACGCCTGGCCGTCGGCCAGATAGAGGGTGACGGCGAGATTGGTGCCTGCGGCCACCTTCACGTCCACCGGGTCGGAGACCACCTGTGCTCCGACCGGGACGAGAGCCGAGGGCCTGCCGCTGAAGGTCAGCGGGCGGGCGGTGCCCGGGCGTATCGCGTCGGTCCCGGCCTTCCCGCCTTCGGGGAAGGCCACGGAGGCGGCTGTGATGGGCAGGTCCGCGCCGCCGAAGGCGTTGGAGAAGCGCAGCCGCACCTTGTCGCCGCCGACCGTGACGCGGACGGTCTGCCGCAGCGTGGTGTCCTCCATGACCAGCCCCTCCCGGGTGAAGGGGGCGGGCGGCATGTTGTGGGGCTCGGTGAGCTGCGGCATCGACGTCCAGGTGTTCACCCAGTGCCGCGCGGCCCTCTTCGACGCCGCCGGAGAGGCGGAGGCGTGGGTGCCCGCGCGGTCCCCGGAGCCGGGAGCCGTGTTGTCCAGGGCACCGGTGGCGTGGGAGGTCACGAGCACGGTCGCCGCGAGGGCTCCCGCGGTGAGCAGGCTCGTCAGGGACGATCTCCGTCTCATGGGCACTGCGACCTCCAGGGTCCGTCGCCGTCCGGTGGGCGTGAGCGACCCTAATGGGCTCGGGCGGAAAGACAAGAGGAATTCGTGAACTCGCCTGATTAATTTGCTCTGTGGGAGGTTGGGAGGATGCTGGAGAGCCCCGGGCCGGGCCTTGTGGGCCACCCGGGGCGAGGGTGACGGGCAGGAGAGTTTGCGACCGTGTCCGCGGCTTCGCCGGACGGCAGGTCGCACGGGCCGGCCGCTCAGCCGTCGCGACCGCTCAGCCGTCGCGACCGCTCAGCCGTCGCGTACGAGCGAGGCGAAGCGGAGGGCGACGGCGCGCCACACCCCGGCCGAGGCCGGTTCGTCGGCCTCCGCCCGGCGTACGGTCCCGGCGGGATCGAAGCCCAGGCGCCGCAGCCGCTCCGGGTCCCACGCCCTTACCCGCGCGGCCGTCACCTCGGGGTGGAACTGCGTGCCCCACGCCCGGCCGCCCACGGCGAACGCCTGGTACGGGCACCGTTCGCTCCGCGCCAGCCACCGGGCGCCCGGCGGGAGTTCGGTGATGGCGTCGACATGGTTCTCGATCGCGGCGGTACGGTCGGGCAGCCCGTGGAAGAGGGGGTCGTCCGCCGCCTCGGGACGCAGCGCCAGCGGTGTGCTGCCGACCTCCGGCTCGCCGTGCTCCGCCGTGACCTCACCGCCCGCGACCTGGGCCAGCATCTGGCCGCCCAGGCAGATCCCGAACACCGGGGTGCCGCCGTCCAGCGCCTCGGCGACCAGGGCGCGGGTGGGGGCCAGCCAGGGGGCGCGCGTGTCGTCGTCCGGCAGGTAGCCGCCGCCGAGGACGAGGACGCCTTGGTGGCCGTCCGTCCGGGCGGGCAGCGGGGCGCCGTCGTAGGCGCGGACGACGTCCAGCGCCACACCGCCCTCGGCCAGCCAGGCGCCGAACCGGCCCGGCCCGCCGTTCGGGGTGTGCTGCACCGCCAGTACGCGCGGCTGCCCGCCCATGTGCCCGCTCCTTCCCGCGGCGGCCCGCGGCCGGCGCGTGGTCGGTCCGTGCCGACCGGCGCCGGTCGGCGTGTCTCAGTGCCCGCGCAGTTCGGCCAGCACCGCGTCGGTGAACGGCGGCCACGCCTCGACGGCCCAGGGGCCGAACGCCCGGTCCGCCAGGACCACACAGGCGGCGCCCGCGTCCGGGTCCACCCACAGGAACGTACCCGCCTGTCCGAAGTGGCCGAAAGTACGCGGCGAGGAGGAGGCGCCCGTCCAGTGCGGGGACTTGCCGCCGCGGATCTCGAAGCCCAGGCCCCAGTCGTTGGGCTTCTGATTGCCGTAGCCGGGCAGGACGCCGGGCAGACCGGGGAAGACCACGGAGGTGGCCTCCGTGACGGTGCGAGGATCCAGCAGGCGCGGGGCCTGGAGCTCGGCGGCGAAGCGGACCAGATCGGCCAGGGTGGAGACGCCGTCCTTGGCCGGGGAGCCCGGCAGGTCGGTGGCGGCCATGCCCAGGGGGACGAGGACGGCCTGGCGCAGATACTCGGGGAAGAGGATGCCGGTGGCCTTGGCGATGTGGTCGCCGAGCACCTCGAAACCGGTGTTGGAGTAGATCCGGCGGGTGCCCGCGGCGGCCATCGTGCGCTGCTCGTCGAAGGCCAGACCGGAGGTGTGGGCGAGCAGGTGCCGCACCGTCGAGCCCTCGGGGCCGGCCGGCTCGTCCAGCTCGATCGCGCCCTCCTCGACGGCGATCAGCGCCGCGTACGCCGCCAGCGGCTTGGTGACCGAGGCGAGCGCGAAGCGGTGACCGGCGGGGCCGTGCGTCCCGGCCACCGTGCCGTCGGCGGTCACGACGGCCGCCGCCGCCGTCGTGACCGGCCAGTTCTCGATCATGCGCAGGCTGTCCATGCCCCTGAGCCTAACGTGGGGCCCGGTGGGCAGGCGTGGCGGGATTTCGCCCTCGTTATTCGCTTGCCTGGAGCGCACTCGAACTCCGTAGCGTTCCCCCATGACCGTGACGCAGACGCAGGTGCAGACGGGGACGGACACGGACACGGAGGCCGGCGGGGAGACCGGGGAGCCGCTGACGGACGTGTGCGCGGCGGCCGAGGTGCCCCACCCGCGGCCGGCCGGGCGGGACCGCTACACGATCAGTGAGGTCGCCGCGATCACCGGCCTGAGCGCCCACACGCTGCGCTGGTACGAGCGGATCGGGCTGATGCCGCACATCGACCGCTCCCACACCGGACAGCGCCGCTTCACCAACCGCGACCTGGACTGGCTGGCCTTCGTCGGCAAGCTGCGCCTGACGGGAATGCCGGTGGCGGACATGGTGCGCTACGCGGAACTGGTGCGCGCGGGCGACCACACCTTCGAGGAGCGGCAGGAGTTGCTGCGCGCGACCCGCGAGGACGTCAGCCGCAGGATCGACGAGCTGCGGAGCACGCTGGCGGTACTCGACTTCAAGATCGACTTCTACGCGGACGCCCGCCGGGCGTCGGAGAGGTTCTGAGGAACCGGACGAGCCGGGGAACGGAAGGGAACGGATCGCCGGGCCGGGCCCCGGCCCGGCGGGAGCGGGCCCGTCGTGCCTCACGGCCCGTCGTGGCCACGGCGCCCGGCAGAGCTCACAACTCGGCGAGGAGCTCGGCCTTCTTCGCGCTGAACTCCTCGTCGGTGAGCAGCCCGGCCCCGTGCAGCTCGCCCAGATGCCGGATGCGGTCGGCGATGTCGGCGGGGGCGGGCCGGAACGTGGCGACCGGATCCGCCGAGCGGGAGACGGGAGCCGCCGCCTCCGGCACCGGGGCGGGCTCGGCCGCCCGTACCGCCTCCAGCACCGAGGCCGCCAGCGGCAGCGACTCGTGCACCAGGCCGTAGCCGAGGCCGAAGACGACGGCGGCCGGATCCTGGTCGGCCTCCGGGTGCTCCCCGTCCTCCGGCTCGCCGCGGCGGATCAGCCGCAGATGGCCGCCCACGACCTCCGGCGAACGCCATCGGACGCCCTGCAACTCGCCGACCGGGAAAGACTGGTCGCCCGCCTTCCACTTCGCGGAGGAGGCCCCGGTCCAGAACCAGCGGAAGGAGACCGCCCGGCCGTCGAAGGAGACCTTGCCGTCGTACGCCTTGAACTGCAGCGGAGCGGCGGGCGCGGCGACCAGATGGCGGTCGGCCGGCTCCTGTGCCCGGGGACCGAGCACGGAGAACAGCTCGCTGACCCAGGCGGCGGCCAGGGGCTCGTGCTCGGCGGGGAGCACCAGGCGGTACGGGTCGCTGGTCTCCCTGAGCTGCCCGGCGGCGGCCTCCACCAGCGGATCGGCGCCCGGGCGCGGCTCGGCGCGCAGCACCACCGTGCCCCGTCTGGTGCCGGGGGCCAGCTCGACGGACCTCAGCGCCTCGTAGGGGACGCGCCGCTCACCGAGCACATGGAACAGCTTCGGAGTGCGAATGCCCCGTTCGAAGCGGATGAGCACGGAGTCGGTGTCGAACTCCCAGGAGGAGTTAATTCCGGCCAGCACGTCACCCATACGGGTCATCGTATGCGTCGGCGCCCGGGTCTTCCTCCCCCGCCGTGCCGCACACGTCACACCTCGTCCACCCGGTGGCAGCCGCCCGTACCGACGGCCGTCATGCCGGCCGGGCCGCCGGCGCCCGCCCGCGTCCGGGCCGTGCGGCCACCGGCAGCGGGTGGGCCGCGGTGGGACGGTTGGCGTCACCCCCGGCGCTGAGGAACGTCCTGCCCGCTGCCGCCGGCGGGCCGCCAGTCCTCCGCCAGAGCGGGGCCGAGCCGGTCGAGATGCTCCTGGAAGACCCTGCGGGCCCCCTCCACCGTGATGTCCCGGCCGGCGGCCCAGCGGCGTCCCGCGAGCCGGAGCACGCCGGCGAAGGCCGCGACCAGCACCCGCGGCCGCGGATCGTGTTCGGGATCGACGCCGGCACGGCGGGCGATCTCGGCGGCGAGCCGCTCCTCCTGTTCCGTGGAGTGCCGCAGATGGGCCGCCACCAGGGCGGGGGTCGTCTCGATGACCTGCCACATCCTCATGTAGACCCCGAGCGGTACGACCTCCTGGATGGCGTCGCCGATACGGTTCCAGGCGGTGCCGAGCGCGTTGCCCAGGACCTGCAGGGGCGCCTCGTCGGCGGGGCGCTCCCGGACGGCGGTGAAGAACCGCTCCTCGACCGTCCGCAGGAGGGCGAAGGCAACCTCCTCCTTGCTGGCGAAGTAGCGGAAGAACGTCCGCTGGGAGACGTCCACGGCGGCGGCGATCTCGTCGATCGTGGTGCGCTCGTATCCCTGGGCGACGAACAGTTCGTGCGCCGTGCGGACCAGTGCGTCCCGGGTGCGCTGCTTCTTGCGCTCGCGCAGTCCGGCCACCCGGCCACCTCCTGCCGTCTCGAAAGGTGCCGGTCACCCTACCCGTGAGCCGGCCTTCAACTGGTGGGCACATGATCGCTTCCAAAGTGTCAGTCGCTGACATTAGGCTCCGGCCATGACTTCCGACACGGTCCCCGTCACTCCCGGCGCGGCAAAGTCCCCGGGGCCCGGCGCCGCCCCCGGCCGCACCGGGTTGCGCGGCCACCCCTGGCTGACCCTCCTGGCCGTCGCGCTCGGCGTGGTGATGGTCACCCTGGACGGCACCATCGTCGCCATCGCCAACCCGGCCATTCAGCAGGATCTCGGCGCCTCGCTCGCCGACGTCCAGTGGATCACCAACGGCTACCTGCTCGCCCTGGCCGTCGCACTGATCACCGCCGGAAAACTCGGGGACCGCTTCGGCCACCGCCAGACCTTCCTCGTGGGCATCGTCGGCTTCGCCGCCACATCCGGCGCCATCGGACTGTCCGAGGGCGTCGCGATGGTCATCGCCTTCCGGGTGCTCCAGGGGCTGTTCGGCGCCCTGCTGATGCCGGCCGCCCTGGGCCTGCTGCGCGCCGCGTTCCCGGCCGAGAAGCTCAACATGGCGATCGGTGTCTGGGGTGCGGTGATCGGCGCCTCCACCGCGGCCGGCCCCATCGTCGGCGGTCTGCTGGTCGAGCACGTGAACTGGGAGTCGGTCTTCTTCATCAACGTTCCGGTGGGACTGCTGGCCGTGCTCCTGTGCCTGGCGATCCTGGTGGACCACCGGGCGGAGAACGCGCCCGGGTCCTTCGACGTCCCCGGCGTCGCCCTGCTGTCGGGCGCGATGTTCTTCCTGGTGTGGGGCATCATCAAAGCGCCCGAGTGGGGGTGGGGCGACAACGCGACGGTGTGGTGCCTGGTGATCGCGGCGCTGACCCTGCTGGCCTTCCTGGTGTGGGAGAGCGTGGCGGACGAGCCCCTGCTGCCGCTGAGGCTGTTCCGCTCCGTCCCGCTCTCGGCGGGCACCGTGCTGATGGTCCTGATGGCCTTCGGTTTCATGGGCGGCCTCTTCTTCGTCACCTTCTACCTCCAGAACGTCCACGGAATGAGCCCGGTGGACAGCGGGCTGCACCTGCTGCCGATGACCGCGATGATGATCGTCGCCTCGCCCGTGGCCGGAGGACTGATCACCAAGGTCGGCCCGCGCCTCCCGCTGGTCGGCGCGATGCTGGTCACCGCGATCGCGATGTTCGGCCTGTCCACCCTGGAGGGGGGCACCGGCACCCTCGAGATGTCGCTGTGGTTCGGCCTCCTCGGTCTCGGCCTCGCTCCGGTGATGGTGGGCGCCACCGAGGTCATCGTGGGCAACGCCCCGCTGGAGCACGCCGGGGTCGCCGGCGGCCTCCAGCAGGCCGCCATGCAGGTCGGCGGCAGCCTCGGCACGGCCGTCCTGGGCGCGGTGATGGCCTCCCGGGTGCACGAGACCCTGCCCGGGAAGTGGGCCGAGGCCCAGCTTCCCCCGCTGCCGCCGCAGGACGCCGAACTGCTGGGGGAGGCCGCCGAACTGGGCATCGTCCCGCCCGCCCCCGCCGGAACCCCCGCGCAGGCGGCCGAGGCCATGGGCCGGGTGGTGCACGACTCCTTCCTCTCCGGCATGGGACTGGCCTTCACCCTCGCCGGGATCGTGGCAGTCCTGGCCGCGGGCATCGCGCTGTTCACCAGGGGCGGCCAGCATGACACGGTTCCCTCGGTGCACGTCTGACCCGGTGGGAGCCTGTGGACAACCGGGAGGTTGTGGACAACTCCGTTACCCGTCCTGGTGAAACGGCCGGTCTGCCCTTGGCAGGCCGGCCGGCCCGTGTCGAAGCTGATCGCACAACGACCGACACGGGGGAGAGACCCACATGCGTCACGTACACCGCACTCACCGCGTCCGCGCCCACCGCGTCCGCACCAGTCCCGGCCACAGGGCCCGCCGGGCCGCACTGCCCGCGGTTCTGGCCGTGGCCGCCGCGGTGCTCACGGTCCTGACACCGCAGACGGCCGTGTCGGCGGCAGCGCCGGCACCGCGGCTGGGGGAGTGCGCGGTCGGGGAGCTGTGCCTGTGGGAGCGTGCGGATTTCAAGGGACCGCGCCGCACCCACGAACTGGCGGACACCGACATCGAGAGCTGCGTGCCGCTGCCGAAGGGCACCTCCGCGGCCTCGCTCGCCAACCGCACCGGGCGGCCCGTCACGACCTACCAGAGCGCGGAGTGCGCCGAGACCGGCGAGTTCAACACCTACCCGTCGGGCAGTTGGGCGCCGCGGACGGAGTATCGGGTGCGGGCCGTCAAGATCTGGGAGAGCTGACGTGGCCCGCCGCGCCCGTGACCGTCCCGTCCTCGTGGCCGCCGGAGCCCGTGGGCCCGCCCCGCAGCTCCGCGACCTCCGCCCGCAGAGCACGTACCTCGGCGGTCAGGTCCTCGATCGCCGCGGTCTGCCGCCGTTCCGCGGCGTCCTCCTCGTCGAACCGGGCGATGAACCAGGCCGCGATATTGGCGGTGACCACACCGAGCAGCGCGATCCCGGAGAGCATCAGTCCGATGGCCAGCAACCGGCCCAGACCGGTGGTCGGCGCCAGATCACCGTAACCCACCGTGGTCATGGTGGTGAAGGACCACCACACCGAGTCACCGAGTGTCCTGATGTTGCCGTTCGGGGAGTTCCGCTCCACCTCCAGGACGGCCAGCGACCCGAACACCAGCAGTCCCAGGCACGAGCCGGCCACATAGGTGGTCACACGCACCCGGGAGGCCATCCGGGTCCGCTGCCCGACCAGCAGCAGCGCGGAGACCAGACGCGGCAGGCGCAGCGGCTGGAGCAGAGGGAGCAGCACGGCCAGCAGCGCGAGGGGCTGGCTGCGCACGAAGGCCCACCGTCGCGGGGCCAGCCTGAGCCGTACCGCGTAGTCCAGTGCGAACGCCGCCCAGACCCCCCCACTCCACAGCCCTGCACGCGTCCCGTACCCACGGAGCGAGGTCCGTGCGCACGATCGGTATGGCATAGGCGACGGCGAAGAGGACGGACAGCAGCAGTGGTCCCTGCGTCCGGCGTTCCCAGCGTTCCTTGGCCCGTATGTCCGCCATGCCCGGCATCGTACGGGGCCCCCGGGGTATCCGAAGCCACAGCCCGGTCCGACGACCCTGGGAGGGAAGATGACGGGCACGCGGTACTTCGAAGGCAAACGGCGTGGCGGCGGAGACCTCACCGGGGACGAGCGTTCGACGTTCGGCGTCATCGGTGCGGTCTGCGCGGTCCTCGGGCTCTTCGTGATGGGGTTCGTACTCGGTCCCATCGCGATGGTCTGCGGCTGGCTCGCCATGGGACGCCGCTGGAACACCCGGTCGAAGGCGGCGGTGGTGGCCGTGGTCCTGGGCGCGCTGGACACCGTCTTCGGCCTGATATGGCTCCTCACCGCCTCCGGCTCGTGGGGGCTGTGGCTGTGACGGGCGCGGCGGCGCGCAGCACATGACGTGCCCGGCCCCGGCTCGGAAGCCGGGGCCGGGCACATCAGCGGCACATCGGTGAATTCCGCGGCCGTGGCCGCGGGCGGAGATCAGGCGTCCCCGCCCGCCGGGCCGGGGTCGGCGGCGGTCACATCGAGCAGCCGGTAGCGGTCGATGGCCTGCTTGAGCACCGAGCGGTCCACCTTCCCCTCCCCGGCCAGCTCGGTGAGCACGCCCAGGACGATCGACTCGGCGTCGATGTGGAAGAAGCGCCGGGCCGCGCCACGGGTGTCGGCGAAGCCGAAGCCGTCGGCGCCCAGCGACTGGTAGCGGTTCGGCACCCAGCGGGCGATCTGGTCGGGCACCGAGCGCATCCAGTCCGAGACGGCCACCACCGGGCCCTCGGTCCCCTGGAGCTTGCGGGTCACATACGGCACACGCTGCTCCTCCTCCGGGTGCAGCAGGTTGTGCCGCTCGACCGAGACCGCCTCGCGGCGCAGCTCGTTCCACGAGGTCGCCGACCAGACGTCCGCCCGTACGTTCCAGTCCTCGGCGAGGATGCGCTGGGCCTCCACGGCCCAGGGCACCGCCACGCCGGAGGCGAGGATCTGCGCCGGGATCGTCCCGGCCTCGCCCTGCCGGTAGCGGTACAGCCCCTTGACGATGCCCTCGGCGTCCACGCCCTCGGGCTCGGCGGGCTGCTTGATCGGCTCGTTGTAGACGGTCAGGTAGTAGAAGACGTCCTCGGCGTTCTCGCCGTACATCCGGCGCAGGCCGTCCTGCACGATGTGGGCGATCTCGAAGCCGAAGGCCGGGTCGTAGGCGACGCAGGCCGGGTTGGTCGAGGCCAGGAGCTGGGAGTGGCCGTCGGCGTGCTGCAGGCCCTCGCCGGTCAGTGTGGTGCGGCCGGCGGTGGCACCGAGCACGAAGCCCCGCGCGAGCTGGTCGGCCATCTGCCAGAACTGGTCACCGGTGCGCTGGAACCCGAACATCGAGTAGAAGACGTAGACCGGGATCAGCGGCTCGCCGTGGGTGGCGTGGGCCGAGCCCGCCGCGATCAGCGAGGCCGTGCACCCAGCCTCGGAGATGCCGTCGTGCAGCATCTGGCCGTTGGGGGACTCCTTGTACGCCAGCAGCAGCTCGCGGTCCACCGACTCGTAGGTCTGTCCCAGCGGGTTGTAGATCTTGGCCGACGGGAAGAAGGAGTCCATTCCGAAGGTGCGGTACTCGTCGGGGGCGATCAGCACGAACCGCTTGCCGATCTCCTTGTCCCGCATCAGGTCCTTCAGCAGCCGTACGAACGCCATCGTGCTGGCGACCTGCTGCTGGCCGGAGCCCTTCTTCACCGTGGCATAGGTCTTGTCGCCCGGCAGTACCAGCGGCTTGGAGCGGTCCACGCGCCTGGGCGTGAAGCCGTCCAGCTCGCGCCGCCGGTCGTGCATGTACTGGATCTCCTCCGAGTCCCGCCCCGGGTGGTAGTAGGGGGGCAGGCCGGACTCCAGCTCCTTGTCGGCGATCGGCAGGTGCAGCCGGTCGCGGAAGCGCTTGAGGTCCTCGACCGTCAGCTTCTTCATCTGGTGGGTGGCGTTGCGGCCCTCGAAGTTCGGGCCGAGCGTCCAGCCCTTGACCGTCTGCGCCAGGATCACCGTCGGCTGGCCCTTGTGCTCCCGGGCCGCCTTGTAGGCCGCGTACACCTTGCGGTGGTCGTGACCGCCGCGTCCCAGGTGCAGGATCTGCTCGTCGGTCATGTTCTCGACCATCTTCCGCAGCCGGTGGTCGCCGCCGAAGAAGTGCTCGCGGATGTACGCGCCGGTCTCGGTGGCGTACGTCTGGAACTGACCGTCGGGAGTGGTGTTCAGCTTGTTGACCAGCACGCCGTCGCGGTCCTGCGCCAGCAGCGGGTCCCAGGAGCGGTCCCAGATGACCTTGATCACGTTCCAGCCGGCGCCGCGGAAGGCCGACTCCAGCTCCTGGATGATCTTGCCGTTGCCGCGCACCGGACCGTCGAGCCGCTGGAGGTTGCAGTTGACCACGAAGGTCAGGTTGTCCAGACCCTCACGCGCGGCCAGGGAGAGCTGCCCCAGGGACTCGGGCTCGTCCATCTCGCCGTCGCCGAGGAAGGCCCACACATGGCAGTTGGAGGTGTCGGCGATCCCGCGCGCCTGCATGTAGCGGTTCATCCGGGCCTGGTAGATCGCCCCGATCGGACCGAGCCCCATGGAGACGGTCGGGAACTCCCAGAAGTCCGGCATCGACCGCGGGTGCGGGTAGCTGGACAGCCCGTCGGGCGCCTTCGACTTCTCCTGGCGGAACCCGTCGAGCTGCGCCTCGGTGAGCCGGTCCAGCATGAAGGCGCGGGCGTAGATGCCGGGGGAGGCGTGGCCCTGGAAGAAGATCTGGTCGCCGCCGTCACCGCCGTCCTTGCCGCGGAAGAAGTGGTTGAAGCCCACGTCGTACAGCGAGGCCGAGGAGGCGAAGGTGGCGATGTGGCCGCCCACCCCGATGCCCGGCCGCTGAGCGCGCGAGACCATCACGGCCGCGTTCCAGCGGGTCGCGTTGAGAATCTTGCGTTCGATCTCCTCGTTGCCGGGGAAGAACGGCTCGTCCTTGGTCGCGATGGTGTTGACGTAGTCCGTGCTGCGCATCTCCGGCACGGCCACACGCTTCTCGCGGGCGCGCTCGATGAGGCGGAGCATCAGGTAGCGGGCACGTTCCCGGCCCCGCTCGTCGACGGCGGCGTCGAGCGAGTCGAGCCATTCCCGGGTCTCCTCGGGATCGAAGTCCGGGACCTGGCTGGGAAGGCCACCAATGATGATCGGGTTGCGATCGGATCCGGAAGCCACGCTGTTCCTTCGCTGTTCGGTCTTGCTCTGCTGGGATGTCGCGCCGTCTCCCATCGTGTACCGCTGGGGCGGATACGTCATCTCTACCGAGGGGTAACCCCACTCCGTGAGACGCCCGGGTGCCCGGGCCGGTGCGGCCGGGGCGTGAGTCGGCCGAACGGCAACCCTACGCCCAAGGCGGTCGCGGCCCGCGCACGGCCGTTCGATCCCAGTCTTATTCCCCACTCATTGGGGCAAAATAGGCGTACGGGTGTGCCGTGCGCCACAGCGGTTCAGGCGGTGTGCGGCGACACGTCAACGTTTGGGCGGGATCAGCGGCCGGGTACTTGCGCGATCGGTCCAGCCCGTGTGGACTACGCCCAATGCTCCGCGCGCCCGCGCGGGCACCACCTACTTTCGAAAGATGACAGGAGGCAATCCGTGAGCGCGACCGCGGACCACGCGGAGGAGCGGACCAACCCTGCCGCAAGGCTGGGTTTCCAGCCCGGGCAGGTGGTCCAGGAGCTCGGTTACGACGACGACGCCGAGCAGGCCCTCCGCGAGGGAATCGAGGCCATCACGGGCCAGGAACTCGTCGACGAGGACTACGACGACATGGCCGACGCCGTGGTGCTGTGGTTCCGCGAGGATGACGGCGACCTGACGGACGCGCTGGTGGACGCCATCACGTTGGTCGAGGACGGTGCCCCGGTCTGGCTGATGACGCCGAAGACCGGACGGCCCGGGTACGTCGAGCCGAGCGAGATCGGCGAGGCGGCCCAGACCGCCGGCCTGGCCCAGACCAGCACCGTCAACGCCGGCAAGGACTGGACCGGCAACCGTCTGGTCACCCCGAAGACCGCCCGCACCGGCAAGCGGTGACCCGCCACTGACCCCCGGCCTCTTCGAAGACCGGGCCGAGCCCCCGGTACGGCGCCCGCCGTACCGGGGGCTCGCGTTTTCGGGAGCCGTACGGGCCCTGCGTAGGGTGGGGGCGTCACCTACACCGAAGGGAACGCGTCCATGGCGATCGAGGTGGGCACCAAGGCCCCGGAGTTCGAGCTGAGGAACCAGCACGGCGAGACCGTGCGGCTCGCGGACTTCAAGGGCGAGAAGAACGTCGTCCTGCTCTTCTACCCCTTCGCCTTCACCGGGGTGTGCACCGGCGAGCTGTGCGCCCTGCGCGACGAACTGCCCCGCTTCGTCAACGACGACGTCCAGCTCCTGGCCGTCTCGTGCGACTCCCCCTTCACGCTGCGCGTCTTCGCGGAGCAGGAGGGGCTCGACTACCCGCTGCTGTCGGACTTCTGGCCGCACGGCGACACCGCCCGCGAGTACGGCGTCTTCGACGAGGAGAAGGGGTGCGCGGTGCGCGGGACCTTCATAATCGACAAGGAGGGCGTGGTGCGCTGGGCGGTCGTCAACGCGCTGCCCGACGCACGTGACCTGAACGAGTACGCCAAGGCCCTCGAGAACCTGTGAGGCCATGCACTCGCAGGGCCGTGTATGGGCCGGGAACCGATCACTAGGATCGGCTCGTTATCGAACGGCATCCACGCAACGGGGGCACATCGTGCTCCTTACGACCAAACGGGAGGACTCGTGGGAGTCAGCCTCAGCAAGGGCGGCAACGTCTCGCTGACCAAGGAAGCCCCCAACCTGACCGCCGTGATCGTCGGTCTCGGCTGGGACGCCCGTACCACCACGGGCACGGACTTCGACCTGGACGCCAGCGCGCTGCTGACGAACGCCGAGGGAAAGGTCGTCTCCGACCGGCATTTCGTCTTCTTCAACAACCTCACCAGCCCCGACGGCTCCGTGGAGCACACCGGTGACAACCTCACCGGTGAGGGCGAGGGCGACGACGAGGTCATCAAGGTGAACCTCGCCGGGGTGCCCGCGGAGGTGACCAAGATCGTCTTCCCGGTGTCGATCTACGAGGCCGAGACCCGCCAGCAGAGCTTCGGCCAGGTCCGCAACGCCTACATCCGCGTGGTGAACCAGGCCGACAACAAGGAGCTGGCGCGCTACGACCTGAGCGAGGACGCCTCCACCGAGACCGCGATGGTCTTCGGCGAGCTGTACCGCCACGGCGCGGAGTGGAAGTTCCGGGCCATCGGCCAGGGCTACGCCTCCGGCCTGCGCGGTATCGCGCAGGACTTCGGGGTGAACGTCTGAGACCTGTCGGTCACCTCCTGCCGCCGGTCGGTTCCACCCGATCCCGGCAGTCTCCGGCGCCGCAGACTTCCGTGTCCGGAAGGTATGCGGCGCCGGATGTTCTGGGAACACTGGGCGCATCACATCGGGAGAGGATCAGCAACATGGGCGTCACGCTCGCCAAGGGGGGCAATGTCTCCCTCTCCAAGGCCGCACCGAACCTGACCCAGGTCCAGATCGGGCTGGGCTGGAAGGCCCGCTCCACCACGGGCGCGGACTTCGACCTGGACGCCAGCGCGCTGCTGTGCGCGGGCGGCCGGGTGCTCGGTGACGAGTACTTCGTCTTCTACAACAACCTCACCAGCCCCGAGGGATCGGTCGAGCACACGGGCGACGAACTGGTCGGCGGCACGGGCGGCGGCGACGACGAGACGATCCTGGTGGACCTCACCCAGGTGCCCCAGCAGGCCGACAAGGTGGTCTTCGCGGTGTCGATCCACGACGCCGAGGCCCGCAGGCAGAGCTTCGGCCAGGTCACCGACGCCTACATCCGCGTGGTGAACCAGGCCGACGGCAACGAGCTGGCGCGCTACGACCTCACCGAGGACGCCTCCTCCGAGACGGCGATGATCTTCGGGGAGCTCTACCGGTACGGGGGCGAGTGGAAGTTCCGGGCCGTCGGCCAGGGGTATGCGTCAGGACTGCGTGGCATCGCCCTAGACTTCGGAGTAAACGTTTCGTAAAGCGGGTCGCGCGGCGGCTCCACACCGCTCACGGCGTGGGGGGATTCCCACCAGAGAGAAGATTGGGTAATCAGTGGTTCTAAGGACATTCGGCTGGTCCTTCGGCGTCACCGCCGCCGGACTCGCCACCGCCTTCTTGTTCGGGGGGTGGGAGGCGTTCGCCCTGGTGGGGATCCTCTCCATCCTGGAGATCTCGCTGTCCTTCGACAACGCCGTCGTCAACGCCGGCGTGCTGAAGAAGATGAACGAGTTCTGGCAGAAGATCTTCCTCACCATCGGCATCCTCATCGCCGTGTTCGGCATGCGCCTGGTGTTCCCCATCGTGATCGTCTCCGTCTCGGCCCAGCTGGGGCCGATCGAGGCGGTCAACCTGGCGCTCAACGACCAGGAGCGCTACGAGCAGCTGGTCACCGACGCCCACCCGTCGATCGCGGCCTTCGGCGGCATGTTCCTGCTGATGATCTTCCTCAACTTCCTCTTCGACGAGGAGCGGGACATCCACTGGCTCAAGGTGATCGAGCGCCCGCTGGCCCGCTTCGGGCAGGTCGAGGGTCTCGCGGTGGTCGTCGCACTGATCGTCCTGCTGGTCTCGGGGTCCGTCCTGGGCACCCACGCCGTGCTCTACGAGGGGCACGCGGACGAGTCCGCGACGGTCTACCTCGCGGGCATCGCGGGTCTGCTCACCTATCTGATCGTCAACGGCCTCTCCAGCCACTTCGAGAACAAGATCGAGGAGGACGAGGAGCAGCAGCACGAGGCCGAGGAGGCCGCCCGGCGCGCCGGCAAGCAGCCCTCGGTCGTCCTGCTCGCGGGCAAGGCCGCGTTCTTCATGTTCCTCTACCTGGAGGTCCTGGACGCGTCCTTCTCCTTCGACGGCGTCATCGGCGCCTTCGCCATCACCAACGACCCGGTCGTCATCGCGCTCGGCCTGGGCATCGGCGCGATGTACGTCCGGTCCATCACCGTCTACCTGGTCCGCCAGGGGACGCTGGACGAGTACCGCTACCTGGAGCACGGCGCCCACTACGCCATCGGCGCCCTGGGCATCCTGCTGCTGATCACCATCAGGTGGCACGTCAACGAGGTCATCACCGGCCTCATCGGCGTCGCGCTGATCGGTACCGCCTTCTGGACCTCCCTGCGGCACAACCGCAGGGACGCCCTGCAGAGCGGAGACGAGGGCGGCAGCCCGGCGCAGAAGCCGGAAGTCCCCTCGGGGGTGTGACGGCGGTCCGATTGCGGAACGCTCTGTGCGGGGGCGGCCACGAGACGTCTCGTGGCCGCCCCCGCGGCATGACGCCGCAGGCACGCAGACGGCACGGTCATGCACGGTCAACAGTCATGCACGGTCATGGGACGGTCCGCTCGGGAGTTGGGGGTAGGAAGTCATGGTCTCCCTGTGGGAGAACTGGCGCAGCGGAATGCGCAGGGGCCCGAGGTTCGACACGGTCGGCGGCTCCTCGACGTACGCGGTGGAGCTGACCAAGCGGTACTCGGCGGTCTCACTCACCCGGCAGGGCGCGGACAGCGGCCATCTGCAGATCAACCTCTCGTGGCGGATGCGCTCGTCCGACTTCGACGGGCGGCCGAGGCGTGGCGGCGGCCTGCTGCGCAACCCGCTCCAGGCCTTCAAACCCGAACCGGTGCAGGGGCACACCCGGGGTGTGGTGACGGTCGACCTCGACCTGGCCTGCATGTACGAGCTGAAGGACGGCTCCAAGGGCGTCGTCCAGCCGCTCGGCGGACTGCTGGGGGAGATCAACGCGCCGCCCTACGTCAAGCTCAGCGGGGACGACCGGTTCGGCGGCTCCTCGGGCGAGACCATCTACGTCAACCTCGACCACAAGGACGAGATCAAGCGGCTGCTGGTCTTCGTCTACATCTACGACGGCACTCCGGCGTTCGACCGCACCCAGGCGGTGGTCTCGCTGATCCCCAGCAACGGCCCGCGCATCGAGATCGGCCTCGACGAACGGGCCCCCGAGGCCCGCTCCTGCGCGGTGGTGCTGATCGAGAACGACGCCAAGGGCCAGTTGGTGGCCCGCCGGGAGGTGCGCTACGTCTACGGCTTCCAGTCGGAGCTCGACCGGCTCTACGGCTGGGGCCTGCAGTGGGCGCGCGGCTACAAGAACAAGGCTGACCGGCCGCGGCTAACGGCCCACGAACTGCGGCCCCTGGGGCGGCAGGGTGAAGGCCGGGTCGGGCGCGCCGGCGCCGGGCCGGTGGGCCGGGGGCCGGGTCGGCGGCGGAGGCACATGCGGGTAGCCGTACGCGGGCTGCGCCGGGGGAACTCCCGCGGCGGGCTGCGGGTAGCCGTAGGCGGGCCCCGGTGGCGGCCCGGCCGGGACCGGCGCCGTCGGGTGCGACGCGGCGGCGGGCTCGGGCTGGGGTTCCGGCCCCGGTTCGGGGTGCGGCGGCTGCGGTTCCGGCTCGGGCAGCGGTTCCGGCCCGGGCGTGGGACCGGGGACGGGGCGCGGCGGCGGAGGGTTCGGCCCGGGCGGCGGCTCGGGGTGCGGCTGCGGCTCGGGACGGGGCTCTGGCATCGGCTCCGGCCGGGGGAAGCCCGGCTCCGGAGGCGGCTGCGGGATCGTCTGCTCCGGCTCCCCGGGCGCGGCCGACTCCGCCTCCTCCACCGAGATGCCGAAGTCCGTCGCCAGCCCGACCAGCCCGGTGGCGTACCCCTGCCCCAGCGCGCGGAACTTCCAGCCGTCCCCGCGCCGGTACAGCTCACCGCAGATCAGCGCCGTCTCCGAGCCCGTCTCGGGGCGGATCTCGAAACTGGCGACCGTCTCTGGGCCGTCGGCGTCCACCACCAGCAGCATCAGATCACGCACATCGGCGAAGGTGCCGCCGTCCGCCGACGCGGACAGCATCACCCGCTCCACGGACGGCTCCAGGCGGCCGAGGTCCACCTCGACCGAGTCCGTCAGCCCCTCCGGCTCGCGCCTCTTGGGCAGGTAGCGAACCAGCCCGGAAGGGTGCCGCGGCTGGTTGTAGAAGACGAAGTCCTCGTCGGAGCGCACCCGCCCGTCCGCGCCCAGCAGCAGCGCGGAGGCGTCGACGTCGCGGACGCCCGTGCCCGGTGTCCAGCGCAGTACGGCGCGCACGGCCGTCGCGTGGAGCTGGATGTTCGACCCCTTCAGCATCGCGTGCGTCATAGCGCCATCCTGCCTGTCGCGGCCCGCCGGTACAACGCGGGTGCCTCGGTGCCCCGGGTTTATGCGTAAGTAATGCTATGTTCATGCGTTCGAGTAACTTTTGAGCCACGTGCGTGCTTACGATGATCGGCCGGTTCTCGCTCATGAAAGACATGGGGCCGGCGATGGAACGGGGGTCCTGTGCGGCACTTCGGACACCTTTCGCCGCAGGTGCGGCGGGAACTGTTCCACAAGGAACCGGCCGAGTTCTCGGCGCGGTCCCCGGCTCGTCTGCTGTCGGTGGCCCTCGGCGCCACCCTCTACAGCCCCGCCACCCGCCCCCGGCTCGCCGACGACGTGCTCAAGCAGGCCCGCCGGGGCGTGGTCTCCATGGTGCTGTGCCTGGAGGACTCCATCGACGACGCCGAAGTGCCCGGCGCCGAGGAGAACCTGGTCCGGCAGTTCGCCGAGCTGGTCGCCTCCGCCTCCGGCTCCACCGAGCCCCCGCTGCTGTTCGTCCGCGTCCGCGAGCCCGCGCAGATCACCTCCCTGGTCCGGCGCCTGGGTCCCGGCATCCGTCTGCTGTCCGGTTTCGTGCTGCCCAAGTTCACCGAGGAGCGCGGCCTGCCCTTCCTGGAGGCGCTCACCGCCGCCGAGGCCGACTGCGGACGGCGGCTGTTCGCCATGCCCGTCCTGGAGTCCCCCGACCTCCTGCACCTGGAGACGCGGGCGGAGACGCTCACCGGGATAGCCCGCACCGTCGACAAGTACCGCGACCGGGTCCTGGCGCTCCGCCTGGGCGTCACCGACTTCTGCTCCGCCTACGGACTGCGCCGCAGCCCCGACATGACCGCCTACGACGTGCAGATCGTCGCTTCGGTGATAGCCGACGTGGTCAATGTGCTCGGCCGGGCCGACGGCACCGGCTTCACCGTCACCGGACCGGTCTGGGAGTACTTCCGGCTCCAGGAGCGGATGTTCAAACCGCAGCTGCGCCAGAGCCCGTTCACCGGCCGCGCCGAGGAGCTGCGCGCCGCGCTGATCGAGCACGACATGGACGGACTGCTGCGCGAGATCGGTCTGGACCGGGCCAACGGACTGCAGGGCAAGACGTGCATCCACCCCTCCCACGTCGCACCCGTCCACGCCCTGTCGGTGGTCAGCCACGAGGAGTTCAGCGACGCCACGGACATACTGCGCCCCGAACGCTGCGGCGGCGGAGTGCTGCGTTCCGCCTACACCAACAAGATGAACGAGGTGAAGCCCCACCGCGCCTGGGCTGAGCGCACCCTGCTGCGGGCCGAGGCCTTCGGCGTCGCGCACGAGGGCGTGGGGTTCGTCGAACTGCTGGCGGCTGGGAGCATATGAGTCATACGGACGAGGACGAGCACGGCCGCGACCACGGCCACGGCGAGGGGTACGGCAGGGTGACGCAGGCGGCGGACGCGGACGGGCGCACGGGCGGACGGGCGGCCGGGGCGCCGGGGGAGACCGGCCGGTCCGGCTCCGGCGGGGAGTCCGGCCGGAGCTTTGGGCAGGGGGGCGGCCAGTGGTCCGGCGAGTGGGTCGTACAGCGGCTGGGGGTACGGCTGGAGGCCCCGCCCGGTGAGGAGGCCGGGCGCCTGCGCGAACTGCTCGGCCTGGCCCTGCGGCGCAACCCCCGCCGGGCGCACCTGCTGGTCTCCCAGGTGCTCGGCAAGCACGTCCCCCAGCTGCCCGGGACCGTCCACGGCACCGGACTGCGCCTGGGCGAACGCGTCCGCGGGCTGCTGGGCGCGGACGCCGGCCACGCGGTCGTCCTCGGCTACGCAGAGACCGCCACCGGCCTCGGCCACAGCGTCGCCGACGGCCTGGGCACCGCCCCCTACCTCCACTCCACGCGCCGCGCCGTCCCCGGCGCGGAGCCGGTGGGCGGCTTCGAGGAGGAGCACTCCCACGCCACCTCCCATCTGCTGCTGCCGCAGGACCCGAAGCTGCTGGCCGGGAACGGGCCGCTGGTCCTGGTGGACGACGAGTTCTCCACCGGCACAACCGTCCTCAACACCATCACCGCACTGCACCGCGCCTTCCCGCGCGAGCGGTACGTGATCGTGGCGCTGACCGACCTGCGCGGGCCGCAGGACCGGGCCCGGCTGGAGAAGTTCGCCGCCGACCTCGGCGCCCGCATCGACGTGGTGGCCCTGGCCACCGGCACCGTACGCCTCCCCGACGGCGTACTGGAGCGCGGCGCCGCCCTGGTCGAGGCCCATGACAGCCCGCCGCCGCGGCCCGCGCCCGGATTCGGTCCCGAGCAGGTGCGCCGTGTCGACCTGGGCTGGCCGACGGGCCTGCCCGACGGCGGACGGCACGGCTTCACCCCCGCCCACCGGGCCCGGCTGGAGGCCGCGCTGCCGACGATGGCCGGCCGGATCGCCGCCTACCTGCCCGAGGGGGCGCGCAGGGTGCTCGTCCTGGGGTGCGAGGAGCTGATGTACGCGCCGCTGCGGCTGGCCGACGCCCTCACCGGCGCCACCGGCGCCGAGGTCCGCTACTCCACCACCACCCGCTCACCCGTCCTGGCGGTCGACGAGCCCGGCTACGCCATCCGCACCCGCCTGGTCTTCCCCGCCCACGACGACCCCGCCGACGGCACCCCCGGCCGGCCGGGGGAGCGCTACGCCTACAACATCGCGGGCCAGAGCTTCGACGCCGTCGTCGCCGTCGTGGACTCCGCCGCCGACACCCCCGCCCTCCACGCCCCCGACGGCCTGCTGGCCCACCTCGCCGCCCACACCGGCCGGGTGCTGCTCGCGGTCGTCCCCTCCCACCGGCCCCTGCCCGCACCGCTGCGCGGCCCGCACTTCTCCTCCTACGCACCCGAGGACGTCGGCTGGCTGCTCCAGGACCTCTCCGACGTCACCCTGGAGGCGCCCACCGAGGAGCGCGAGGAGGCCATCCAGTCCGGCGGCGCGCACTACGCCGAGTCGCTGCCGGTGGAGTACCAGCCCAGCCGGGAGTACCAGCGGCTGTTCCACCAGGCGCTGGAGACCTCCGCCGACCGGATCGCCCGCGCCGTCGGCGCCGTCACCGACACCCTGCTCACCGAACGGGGCGGCCGGGACGGCGTGGCAGACCGGGACGGCGGCCGGAGCGGTCACGGGAAGGGCATCGTGCTGGCCTCCCTCGCACGCGCCGGCACGCCCGTCGGAGTGCTGATGCGCCGCTGGGCCCAGCAGGTGCACGGCCTGGACATACCCCACTACGCCGTCTCCATCGTCCGCGGCCGCGGCATCGACACCACAGCCCTGCGCTGGCTCGCCGCCCACCACGACCCGGCCGGCGTGGTCTTCGTCGACGGATGGACCGGCAAGGGCGCCATCACCCGCGAACTCGCCGACGCCCTGCGCCCCTTCCCCGGCTTCGATCCCGAACTCGCCGTTCTGGCCGATCCCGGCGGCTGCGTGCGCACCTACGGCACCCGCGAGGACTTCCTCATCCCCTCCGCCTGCCTCAACTCCACTGTCTCCGGCCTCGTCTCGCGCACCGTGCTCCGCGCCGACCTCGTCGGACCCGACGACTTCCACGGGGCCAAGTACTACCGCGAGCTGGCCGCGGGAGACGTCTCCAACCTCTTCCTGGACACCGTCGCGAGCCGCTTCGACGCCGTACGCGGCGACGTGGCCGCCGACGTGGCGGAACTGCTCGCCGCCGACCGCGCCCCCACCTGGGCCGGCTGGAGGGCGGTGGAGCGCATCAGCGAGGAGTACGGCATCGGGGACGTCAACCTCGTCAAGCCCGGCGTCGGCGAGACCACCCGGGTGCTGCTGCGCCGCGTTCCCTGGCGCGTACTGGCCCGGCGCGGCGCGGGCGCCGACCTGGACCACATCCGGCTGCTCGCCGAACAGCGCGGCGTACCCGTCGAGGAGACCGACGACCTGCCCTACTCCTGCGTCGGCCTCATCCACCCCCGCTACACGCGCGGCGCCACCGGCGCCGACGGAAAGGCCGCCCGATGAGCCGCCCGGCGGGCCGCCCGTCGGCCGGCGCCGCACACGAGGCCCCGGAGCGCCGCACGGCCTTGGTCGCCAGCGACCTGGACCGCACCCTCATCTACTCCGCCGCCGCCCTCGGCCTGACCATGCCCGACGCCGAGGCCCCGCGCCTGCTGTGCGTGGAGGTCTACCAGTCCAAACCCCTGTCGTACCTCACCGAAACCGCCGCCGCCCTGCTGACCGAACTCGCGGACCGGTCCGTCTTCGTCCCCACCACCACCCGCACCCGCGAGCAGTACGGCCGCATCCACCTGCCGGGCCCGCCCCCGCGCTACGCCATCTGCGCCAACGGCGGCCACCTGATGGTGGACGGCGAGTCCGACCCCGCCTGGCACGCCCGGGTGCGGCGCGCCCTGGACGCCGACTGCGCACCACTGGCGCAGGTACGCGCCCGCATGGTGAGAACCGCCGACCCCGGCTGGCTGCTCAAGGAGCGCGTCGCCGAGGAGTTGTTCGCCTACCTCGTCGTCGACCGCGAGAAGTTGCCCGGCGCCTGGGTGAAGGAACTGGCCGACTGGGCCGGGCCGCGCGGCTGGACGGTCTCCCTCCAGGGCCGCAAGCTCTACGCCGTGCCGCGCCCGCTCACCAAGAGCGCCGCCGTCGCCGAGGTCGCCCGGCGCACCGGCGCCGAGCACGTCCTGGCCGCCGGAGACTCCCTCCTCGACGCCGACCTGCTGCTGGCCGCCGACACCGGCTGGCGGCCCGGCCACGGGGAGCTGGCCGACCTGGGCTGGACCGCCCCGCACATCACCGCACTGCCCGAGCGCGGAGTCGCGGCCGGGGAGCGCGTACTGCGGGAATTCCTCGCGCGCACCGGGCGGGACTGAGCGAGGACGACGGGCCTGAGCGAGGATGCGGGCATGACATCACCGGCACCCCGCGACAAGCGCCCCCTTCAGACCGCCGAGCTGTACAGGTACGTACTCGACCACAACCCGCCGCTCGACCCCGTACTGCGCGACCTGGTGGAGACCACGCACGCCCGCTTCCCCGACCGGGCCGGGCTGCAGTCCGCCCAGGAGCAGGGCCCGATGCTGGCCTTCCTGGTACGGCTGACCGGTGCCCGCCGCATCGTGGAGGTCGGCACCTTCACCGGCTTCTCCGCCCTCGCCATGGCCCAGGCCCTGCCCGCGGACGGCACGCTCATCGCCTGCGACATCTCGCAGGAGTGGACGGCCCTGGGACGCGAGGCATGGGCCAGGGCGGGCGTCGCGGACCGCATCGACCTGCGTATCGCGCCCGCCCTGGAGACCCTGCGTGCCCTGCCCGCCGAGCCGGAGATCGACTTCGTCTACCTCGACGCCGACAAGGACAACTACGTCAACTACTGGGAGGAACTGGTGCCGCGGATGCGGCCGGGCGGGCTGATCGTCGCCGACAACGTGCTCTTCCACGGCGAGGTCGCCGACCCGGACGCCACCGGCAACGCCGCCGCGATCCGGGCCTTCAACGACCATGTCTCCACCGACGACCGGATGGAGTCGATCATGCTGACGGTCGCCGACGGCGTGACCATCGCGCGCAAGCGGTAGCCCGCGCCCGACGGTCGTCCCCGCCGACCGCTTCCGACGGCCGTTTCCGTCAGCCGCAGCAGCCGCCCCCGCAGCACCCTCCGCCCCCACCGCCGCCCGCGCTCGGTGCCGGGGCGGAGGAACGGGCGGCCGCGCCGCCCACCGCGACGGTGGACAGCAGCTTCACGGTGTCGCCGTGGCCCTCCGGGCAGCTGGCGGGCGCACCGGACTCGGCCATCGGACGGTTCACTTCGAACGTGGTGCCGCAGGCGCGGCAGCGGAACTCGTATCGGGGCATGCAAGCAGGATAAGCGGCGGCCCGGCGATCGCGGGGAGCCTGTGGACAGCGGTTGGACAGCGGTCGCGGCACCACGGCGGGGCCGGGCCGCGTACGGCCGGCCGCACGGCTCAGCCGCCTGCCGCCCGCTCCTCGCGTATCCGGCGCACCACGTCCGCCACCGTCTCGCGGATGGCGTCCAGCTCCGTCACGAAGCCCCACCAGTCCGGATGCCGCCCGGACAGCCCCGCCACCGCCCGCTCCAGCCGCGCCACCGAGTCGTCCAGCGGACCCGCGTGCCGGGGATCGGGGTGACTGCGCCCGGCCATCGCCAGCCGCTGGGCGTCCCGGATGGCGAAACGCGCCCGCTCCACCTCGCCGCTGTGGTCGAAGGAGACCTCGTTCAGCCGCCGCAGACGCTCACCGGCCGCCGAGACCGCCTCGTCCGCGTCGTTCAGCAGCGCCCGCACCGTCGACAGCCGGGCGGTGGCGTCCGCCCACCGCTGCTCCTGCCGGGCGGTACGCGCCTCGGCCAGCTTCTCCTCCGCCTGCCGCACCGCGCCCGCCACCTGCTCCGGCACGTTCTGCAGATCCTCCCAGCACGCGACGGTGAACCGCCGCCGCAACTCGCTCAGCACCGGCCCGACGTTCTCCGCCCGATGCCGCAGCGCCTCGGCGCGGGTGCGCAGGGAGGACAGCCGCCGGTCGGTCCCGGCCGCCCGCTCCGGCAGCAGCTCGACCTCCCTGCGCACCCCCTCCGCCTCATGCAGCACGCGCTCGGCCCGCTGGAGGGTGTCCCGCACTCCGTGGCGCGCGGCACCCTCGTTGAGTCTGGTCAGCTCGGGGGAGAGGGCGGCCAGCCGGGCCGCCGCGTCGTCGGCCCGCAACCCGGCGGCACGTACGGCGTCCAGCGCCTTCGTCGCGCCCAGCAGCGCCTGCCGGGCCCGCTCCACGGCGGGCGCCAGCCGGGCGAGCTGCGTCTCGGCCTTCTCCAGCAGCGGACCGAGCCCCTGCCCGAACCGCTCCAGGTCCGCGCGGGTGCGCTCCAGATCCTCCCGCGCCTTGTCCAGGGCCCGGCGGGCGCGCGAGGCGGTGTCGGCGTCCAGGTCGTCGCGTTCCAGGTCGTGGGCGTCCACGGTGGCGATGTACTCGTGGCTGACCTGATCGATCCGCCGCCCGAACTCGGCGAAGTCCTCCACGGCCCGGCGCGAGGGCGGGGAGTCGTCGACGGCCGCCAGGGTCTCGATGGAGATCCGCAGATCCCGCTGCGCGGTGTCCAGTTCGTAGAACGCGGTGGCCGCCGCGTCCTTCGCGGCCTGGGCCTCGGCACGCCGGCTCTCGGCACGCCCGCCGCCACCCCAGCCCCAGCGGCGTGCGCCGCCGCCGTTCATCGCCGCCACGTGTGTCCTCTCCCCTTACGCCCTCGCCGACCCGGCTGCCATTCTCCCACCCGGCCCGGAGGAACACACGAGAGGCGACCGGGGCGATCACCTCACGACCGCTCCCGCCGGCTCACGGGGCGCACGGTCACATCGCCATTGGCCGCGCGGGCGGTGATGGCGGGGTCGCCCACACCGCCCCGCGGCACCTCCACCCGGGCCCCGCCGTTGTCGGCCGCGGCGTCCACGCGGTACGCGGCGCGGGGCACCTCGATGGTGACCGGACCGTTGTGGCCGCGGGCCTCCACCCGCTGGGGCACCCGGACCAGGGCCAGCCTCATCCCGCCGTTGTCCGCCTCGGCGGTCACCTCGCGGGAGCCGACCCCGGTCGCCTCGACGGAACCGTTGTCCCCGCTGAGCTCCAGCGGCCCGGTGACATCGCGCACCCTGATCCCGCCGTTGTCGACCGAGACCGCGAGCGCCTCGCTGAACCCGCGCGCGACAACGTCCCCGTTGCGGCCCTCGACCCGCACCGCGAGCCTGCGCGGCACCTCCACCCGGTGCCGGATGTCGCAACTCGCGAGCCCGGAGCAGGCGGGGCCCAGCGACAGCGTCCCGCCCTCCATCGACCACCGCGCCCCGGTGCTGCCGCCGTAGGCCACCCCGTCGAACCACCGGGTCACCCGCACGTCGGCCCGGTCCGCCGCCACCACCTCCACCGGCGAGTCCTCGACCTCGACCAGCAGCTTCTCCACGCCCTTCCCGACTTCGAAGGCTCGGTGCTCGGGCGGCACGTCACCGGCGTCCACACACCCGGCCACCCCGGCGGTGGCGGCGACCGCGAGGACGACGGCGACCAGGGCGCGTACGGTGCTGCGGCGGGTCTCGGTGGTCATGCGGGATCTCCGTATCCGTTCGGCGGGGTGCCCGGCAGGGCTGCTCGGCGGCGCCCTGCCGACGCTATGGATTCCGGCCCGTCGACGGCATCCGGCACCCCGCCGGACCCGGGGTGGGGACAGCCCCCGCCTCCCGCGTTTATGGCGCACACGGCGCGGCACGGTACGCTGTGGGCTCACCCCGGGCGCATAGCTCAGCGGTAGAGCGCTGCCCTTACAAGGCAGATGTCGGCGGTTCGAACCCGTCTGCGCCCACCAGCACAAAGCCCCCCGGCCGAACGAGGCCGGGGGGCTTTGACATCACCATCTGACATCAACGGCGGCGGTGCCGGCCAGACGGGCAAACGGTGACTCCTGCGGCATCGCGGATCACACATCTTCCACGTTCAGTTCGTCCGCCAGGGTCCGCAGGCTCGCGGACGGCTGGGGGCTCATGACCAGCAGGTCGGACACGAGCTGCCTGACCGCCGGCTTGGCGCCGACCAGTTCGGGGGCGAGGCGCCGGGCTTCGGTGAGGGCGACCGTCGCCTCCTCGGTCTGCCGGCGCTGGGCGTGGGCCCTGGCGAGATCGATGTGGAAGCGCGCCCGCCGCTCGGAGGAGAGCGCAGAGGGATCGACGGACTCGGCGGCGCGCAGTGCGGTACCGGCGTCGCCCAGGTCGGCGGCGATGGCGACCTCGTGGAGGCCGACGTTGAGCGGTCCGAACTCCGTGCCGTAGTCGTTGCGGCCCTCTCCCACCTGCTCGGCCATCTCGCGTGCGTGCCGCAGGAGTTGATACGCCTCCTCACCCCGGTCCAGCCGGGCCGAGGCCACCGCGTGCTGCAACGTCAGAGCGCCGCGCAGAGCCACCGTCTCCGGTCGTCCCTCCGTGGCCAGTGGTGCCAGGGCTTCGGTGGCGCTGCGCGCGACCCGGGCCGCCTGCTCGTAGTACCCGGAGCTGAGGAAGACGATCGCCAGCCGGAACTCACCGGCCGCCATCAGCAGCGGATCTCCGGTGCGTTCGGCGGCAAAGACGGCGCGGTCGACCGCGACCCATGCCACGTCCGGCTCGCCCATGTTCGCCAGTGCCGCACCGCATGCGCCGTACATGCAGGCCAGCAGACGGAACGGCTCGGCGGGGTCCTCCCCGGTACCGGATCGGGCCGCCGACTCCAGGTGCGGCACGAGCCGTTCCAGCAAGTCGGACAGTTCCGCGTACCGGCCCTCGTGCGTCAGGGTCCAGGCGCGTTCCACATCGGTGCGCAGGGCCGGCATGTCCGGGTGCTCCGGCTGCCCGAGTACGGCACTGAGCCGGTGCGAGCCGCTCAGCGTCAGCCGCAGCCGGTGCGCTCCGGATGGTTTCACTTCTGTGTTCGACGCCAGGACCGGTGATCCCGCTGCCAGTTCGGCCACCGGCAGGCCGAGAACGTCGGCGACCTTCTCCAGGACCGTCATGCGGTCGATGCGGCGCACTCCGCGTTCCACCTGCGACACCCAGGCTTCCGAGCGGTCCAGGAGCCTGGCGAGTTCCTTCTGCGACAGACCTCTGCGCCTGCGATGGGAGGCGATTTTACGGCCGAGGGTCTTCTCGTAGTCAGCGCTCATGGCCGACACCCTTGCCGGAGACGAACTCCAGACGGTCGACCTCGACGGCGGACAGGTACCGGTCCCGTTCGTCGAGGAAGGCGCGCACGTAGTCCTGCGCCTCGTGGAAGGCGAAGGCGTCGGCGTCCCGGTACAGCTCGTAGAAGATCCGTTCCAGGGGGCGGCCGTCAACACGGTGCACGGTGTAGATCACCGTTTCGGGTTCATGGGCGCGGATCTGCTCCCCGGTCCGCGCCACCAGCGCGTCGAACGCCGCTGCCGCCGCCTCGTCCTTGCAGGTGAAGCGCACCATCAGACCGAACATCGGCTCTCCTTCTCCGTCTTGGCATCCCGGTTCTGCACCACGCCGTGGCGAACGCTATTCGGCAATCGACCAGTACGAAAAGTGCGATCTCGTGTCTCAAGTACTCGCACTATGGCTACGGTGCTAGTACTTATTGTACGTGTGGGCTGGCGGTGCCTGTTGCCAGGCCTCGGCGCCGCTGAAAACCGCAGCTCAGAGCAAGGAGACGCGCATGCTCATCCATCGACGAACCTTCGCAGGACGCCCTGAGGAGGTACGTAAGGCCCGCGAATGGACCCGCAAACTCCTCGCCGACACCTTCTGTGTGGACGACGCGGCACTGATCGTCACCGAGCTGGGCGCCAATGCGGTCACCCACACCACCGGGCCCGCCTTCCGCGTCACCATCACCCGCACCCCCGAGGCCGTCACGCTCGCCGTCACCGACACCGGCGCCACCACCACGCACCCACAGATCACCCACCCCCACCGGGACGCCACCCACGGCCGAGGACTGGCCATCGTCGCCACGCTGGCCGACGACGTGGAGGTCCACCACACCGCTCACGGCCACACGGTGACCGCCAGGCTCCCGCTCCCCGCAGCACTGCCGACCACGCGGGAAGCCCAGCCGTGCTGAGCCGCACCTACCGATGCCAGGCGATCGCCTCCACCCCCGACGACGGCCGCACCTTCCCCCTCGGCACCCACACGGCCGACTCACCCCGCCTCGCCCTGCGCTGGCTCCGGGCACGCGCCCCGCCACATCAGCGACCAGCTCGACCCACCAGCAGCCCGGCCCGTCCTGGCCTGGCTCCACGACGATCAGACCCACGAACACGCCCTGGCTGTCTTCGCCTCCGGCACGCCCTACAGCCACACGATCTTCGAAGACGCCGTGCGCTACCTGCTCACCGCCCGACCCACTACAAGGCCCCGCCCATGAACCACGACCGAGCCGCCCGGAACGAGCAGCTGTACCGCTACGAGATCACCGCCGCCCTGAACGCCGTAGTCCGCGCCTGCGCCGACATCGTCACCGAACACAGTCACCGCGGCTTCTGGACACCCCGCACCAGCACCGAGCCGACACCCACACATCAAGACCTGATCGAGGCCGCCCGCCGCGACGTCCTCAACCGCCTCCAGATGGTCATCCACTGCGCCGAAACGGTCGCCTACACCATCGAGCACGACCGCCAGCGCCGGCCCAACCGGCCCACTGAGTAACAACCTTCTCTGCGGGTTCGAGCCCCGAAGATCGGGTCCCACATCGTCTCTGGGGCGACATCACGCCCGTTCGGTTCCCGCCTCGTCGTTACGGACGGAACCGGGGTCGCAGGCACCGAGGAGTGCGCCCGCCAGGACGAACAGGACCAGGACCGGAACGGGCATGAGCCCACCCGGGCGGTCGACGTCGTCGATGTACACCGAGGAGACGCCGACCCACAGCGGTGTGCCGAGGAGAATTTGGAACCAGGTGCGCCGTTCGCCGAGGACGCGCATCCCGACCCACAGCACCAGGGGCATGAGTATCCACGCGGCGAGGACGGTGGCACCGAACTCGGGTAAACCGGACCAGTCGTCCGGGTGGTCCGGTTCCTGACCGCGGGCCCACGCGAACCCGGCGCTCATCGCGAGGTGGCCGACCGCTGTGGCGATGGCCGTGACCACGGCTGCCTTCAGGGCGCGTGCGTAATTCATGATCGCTCCAAAGCGAGAGAGAGCGGGATCCAGTGGTTGTCGCTGCCTGGCCGGCGCGCCAGCGGCCTCAGACCGCCGCTCGCACGCTCACTCCAACTCCCGGTCCCGCAGGAGTCCCCGGAGGTTGAGTTCGCGGCGTGCGGAGGGATCGGTGCCGTCCACCAGGACGACCGCCCCCGCCCAGGTGGCGCCCGAGTCCTCCACCAGACGGCGTGCGGTCCGGGCGGTGGCGGAGGTGTCCGCCCAGTCGTCCACGAAGAGCACCCGGTGCGCGGAGCAGAGCCGACGGCGCCGTATGCCCCACTCGACGGTACGGCTCATGTAGTCCGGTGGCGTGCTGCGCAGCAGGATCTGGTCCCCCAGTTCCGCCTCGCTCGGTTCCCTGCGCATCTCGACGAAGCCCGCGACCAGGGAGACGGCCACCAGAGGACCGAGAAGGAATCCCGTGGCCTCGGGTGCGAGTACGGTCGTGATCCGCTCCCGGGAGGAGCACAAGTCGGCGAGCGCGGGCCCCAGTTCGCCCAGGAGGGACGCATCTGCCCACCACTGGGAGACGTCCGCCCGGCCCTCCTCGCCCCGCCAGGCGAACGCCTCTCGCAGGCGGCGCCGGAGATCATGGTGCCTGTGCTGCTTGCCCATGAGCGGCATGGTCCCACCATCTCGCCAGCGATACGGGAGGGGAAGCCGGGTGGGCTGGACGTCCGTCCGCCGCGCGGATGCGGACCGAACACGGCCTGGTGGGCAGGGCATCGCCCTGCATCGGACAGGGGATGACGTATGACCGGTCACGGTATGACCCGCGAGGAGGCGCTTCTCCTGGCGCGGCGCCTGCTGGAGGGTGACTACGCCGACGAGGCCGAGGGCGATGCGCTGGTGGACGAGCTCGAACGCGGCCTGGCCTGCCCCCGCGTCGGCGACTACCTCTACTGCGACCGAGGACCTGAGACAACCGCCGAGGAAGTGGTCGATCGGGCCCTGGCATACCGGCAGGCCGCCCGGTGACGGCCATCCGGCAGGGCGTGTCCGCGTGTGCTCGACTCGGTGCGGCCATGGCACGGCATCCTGTCACCCGGTGCCGACAGTCTCCTGGGGAGCGGCCGGACGGTGGCCGTGTGCTGACCCGTACGGCCCGGGGTGGCCCCGAGCCGTACGGGGGAACTCGACGACGGCAGGCGGCGCGTCACCGCCCGGCGTCAGCGGCCTCGGCCGGCCGCGCCCGGCCGGTTACAGATACGGCCGAGTGATCAGTTCGATCGCGTGGCCGGCGGGGTCCTTGAAGTACACCCCGCGACCGCCGTGCTCGGTGTTGGTCTCGCCCGGGCGCCGCATCTGCGGATCGGCCCAGTGCTCGACACCGCGCTCGCACAGCCGCCGGTACGCCCGGTCGAACAGGTCGTCGTCGACCAGGAACGCGTAGTGCTGCATCTGGATCTCCACCGGCGGCTCGGCGAACTGCAGCAGCACGCCGTCGGTGAGCTGGATGTTGGTGAACACGCCCCAGGACGGTGCTTCCGGCAGTTCCAGGAGCTCCCGGAAGAACCGGGCCGACTCGTTCCGGTCCCTGGCGGCGATGATGGTGTGGTTGAAGGTGACTGACACTTGGCTGACCTCGCTGTCGCTCGGCACGGAGAGATGGACTCGCGGTGCACGGGCGCGGGGAGGTCCGCGTGCCGAACCGTGGGGGTGCCTTCCGCGCCCCCGCAGTGCGGTCAGCCCTCCACCGGGTAGCCGATCCGTGTGTGGCGTGGCGCCGGTCCGGTGTTCACGTCGGGCGACGTTACCGGGTTCCGCCGGGTACGCCAACAGAGTTCGGCAGCAAGTCAGTTCCGCAGGTGCCCCAGTACGGACCGCATCGCGCGGTCCACGGCCCGGCGGGCCGGCTCGGTGTGGTCGACGGTCTCGAAGCCGTGGTGGCCGCCCGGTACGTCGATCACCTCCACGGCGGCTTCGCAGTGCTCCGCCGCGCTCAGGAACTCCTTTACGGAGGAGGCGAGTTCGGGGAGTTCCAGTTCCACCCGGGTCAGCACCACAGGCAGCCGTCCCGCGGTGCGCAGCGCGGCCGCGGGGTGGAAGCGGGAGGCGTCGACCGGCCAGCCCGGCGGGGGCGCGAGCAGGGGGTAGGTGGCCGCCAGGCAACGCAGCCACGGCGGGGGCGCGGCCAGCCAGTCCGCCGACAGCAGCCCGCCGCCGGAGAAGAACCACAGCGCGATCCGGTCCCCGTCCACGCGCGGGTCGGCCCGTACGAGGCGGACGGCCTCGCGGACATCCTCGGCCGCGCGCTCGTAGTCGGCGATGTCGTGCAGCCGGTGGTCCACCGTCGCGCCGACGGCGCCCAGGCTCGCCGCGTACCGGGCGTAGCCGGTGAAGGCGGGCCAGTCCCGGGGGGTGGGGCGCGCCTCGGGCGGGACCGGGCCGCCGTGGACGAACACCACGGCGGGGCGGGGGCCGTCCGCTTCGGGCAGGTGGAGGTCGACCCGTCCCGTCCGCTCGCGGCGCGCCTCGGGTACGTCCAGGACGAACGGCCTCAGGCGCGCGGGCCGTTCGTCCTGCGGCGGGGGGATCCGGTGCCCCTCTCCCGCGGCGGCCCGCAGCAGTACGCCGGCCAGTTCGCCCGGGGCGGAGAGCATCGGCCAGTGCCCGGTGGCGAGTTCGAAGAAGTCCACCCGGGGGCCGGTGAGTGCCAGGAAGCGTGGGTCGCCCAGGCCCACCATGGCCTCGACCGTGGCGATACCCGGTCCGTTGGCGGTGCACAGGATGCCGGTCGCCGGTATCCGCGACACGGACCCGGCCGGCCGGAACGGCTGGGTGAGGGTGTCCGCGGGCTGGGGTGCGGCGAGGCGGGCCAGCCGTTCCAGTGCCTCCTCGGGCACACCCGCGGTGCTGCCCCAGCGCCGCCAGCCGTCCGGGGACGGCGGAGGCAGCAGCCCGCCGCCCCGCCCGTCCGCGTGCGAGAGCCGTTCGCGGACCGTGCCGTCGGGCACGAGGGCGAGGGCCGGGTCGCCGTCGCGGGGGACGCCGGTGTCCAGGTGGACGATCCGGGCGATCCGCTCCGGACGCCGCCCGGCCGCGCCCAGTGCCGGGTGGATGCCGTAGCAGTGGCCGACGAGCACCACCCGTGGCGCGTCCAGCCCCTCGATCAGCCGCACCAGGTCGTCGATGTGTGTCTCCAGGCCGGCGCCCGCTCCCGCCGGGTCGCCTGGTCCGCTCATGCCGGTGAGCGTCACCGGGTGGGCCTCGGCCCCCGATTGCCGCAGCCGGCCGGCCACCTCCTCCCACACCCAGCCGCCGGTGTGGGCACCCGGCACCAGTACGAAAGCCGTCATGGCCATGCTCCTCCCCGTTCCTTCCGGGCGCGGGCCGCCCGCGCCCGCCGGTACGGTAGGAACTCCCCCAGAGGGAGGTTCAAGCCTTGTCGCCCGACGGCCTGTTGAGCATCGGGGAGCTCGCCGAGCGGGCGGGCACCACCGTCAAGACCGTCCGTTTCTACTCCGACCGCGGACTGCTGCCCGAAGCCGGCCGCAGCGCCGGGGGACACCGCCGCTACGGCCCCGGGGCACTCGACCGGCTCCGCGCGATCCGCTCACTGCGCGCCCTCGGCGTGCCGGTCCCCGAGGTGGGCCGGGCCCTGGAGGGGGACGACGCGCTGGAGGACGTCGTCACCGGCCGGCTGCGGGACGTCGGTGCGCAACTGGCCGCCCTGCGCTGGCGGGAGGCCGCCCTCCACCTGCTGCGGGGCTGCACGGCCGAGGAGCGCGCCGACCGCCTGCGACTGGTCGGCGCCGTCTCCGCCCCGCCCGGCACGGCGGCGCTGGCCCGTTTCTGGCGGGGCTGGCTGCCGCCACGGCTCCCGGCCCGGCTGGTCTCGCAGATCCTCGAACACGCCGTCCCCCGGCCCCCGGACGACCCGACCCCGGCCCAGGTGCTGGCCTTCGCCCGGCTGCACGCCTTCGTCTCCGGCCCCTGCCCCGGCACCGCCCGGCAGTGCCGGCCCGCGGCGCACCGGCCGGAGGAGGGCTACCGCCCGGCCGTGCTCTACGGCGGCCTCGTCGAGGCGTACGGGCTGGCGGCACAGCCGATGCGGGCGGGGCGTCCGCCGCACCGGGGCGAGGCGCTGGACTGCTTCGTCTCCGCCTACGCCCGCTCACGCGGTACGCGTGACACCCCCGGTTTCCGGCGCGGGCTCGGGAGCCAACTCGCCGCCGATCCGCGCATCGACCGCTACTGGCAGCTCGTCGCCGAGGTGACCGCGCCGCCGGACGGCCCGCCGGAGCCCACCCCCGGCGCCGCCCACGACTGGCTGCTCACCGCGCTGTCGCAGGAGCGGGCCGCCTGACGGAGCGTTCGGCGATACGGTTCCCGCCCGCCTTTATCCGGAGGAGCGGACCCGGCGGGCTGTGGCAGGCTGGCGACCTTGCAGACCCGCAGACCCGCAGACCCGCCGAGAGGAACCGCCGTGCCCCGTGCCGTGACCCTCATCCGTTCCGGCTCCCTGTCCGACGTCGCCGAGTACGCGTACGCGGCCACCGTGCCCGCCGAGGCGCGGCTGGTCTTCCTCGCCGGGGCGTGCCCCCTGAACGAGGACGGGTCCACGGCGGCGAAGGGCGACTACGCCGGGCAGGCGGCGAAGGCCGTGGAGAACATGCGGACCGCGCTCGCCGACGCGGGCGCCTCGATCGAGGACGTCGTCAGTACGCGGGTCCTGGTGGCGTCGAGCCGCCAGGAGGATCTGGTGGCCGCCTGGGAGGTCGTCCGTGACGCCTTCGGGGAGCACGACGTGCCCAGCACCCTGATGGGGGTGACGGTGCTCGGGTACGACGACCAGCTCGTGGAGATCGAGGCCGTCGCCGCCGTGCTCGATTCCTGAGCCGGCCGGGACCGGATCCGCCGGCGGCCGGAGCCTAGCCCCGCTCCGGGGCGGCGGGGTCGCGGGGGCCGTCGGGGAGGTCGGCGAAGGTGTAGGGCGGCCAGGGGCCGAGGAAGCGGATGCGGGCGGCGGGCTGTTCGTCCCGGACGGCGGCCAGCACGGCGCCGACCGCCTCGATGTCCTCCGTACGCGCCAGCAGGGCCGCCGAGAGGACGTCCGCCTCGTCCGGGTCGCGCACGCTGCGCGACCGCTCCCGCAGATCCTCGGTCACGGCCAGCAGCCGGCGGCGCGCATCCGCGTGGAGGACGTCGGCCAGGCGCTCGGAGGACTCCCTGCGCAGCTGTTCGAGCTGCTTGGCCAGCAGGCGGCGCAGCCCGGGGGAGCGGCTCGCCATCTCCGCCTCCAGGGCGCGGGCGCGTTCGTCGTCGCGGGCGGCCTCCGTTCGGTCGACGGTGATCTCCACCCGCAGCTCCGCCCGGCCCTCCAGAGCCTCCAGCCGGGAGCGGAGCCCGGCCGCGCGGGAGGTGAGCCAGTCGCGCAGGCGCTCCTCGGCGGTGCGGGGGTCCTGCGGCGAGGGATCGGGGGCGACCAGCACGTTGAACGTCATCGGCAGGAGCGCGCCGGTGCGCTCCCACACGGCCACCACCGCCCGGTCCTGCTCGGCCACCCGGCGCCGTACGTCCTCGTCCGTGCCCTGGTAGGGGGCCGGTTCGGCGTCGTGGACCAGCGCGGCCAGTCCCGTGCCCGGGGCGGCCAGCAGGCGCAGGGGGCGTTCGTCGATCCCGGTGACGCCGTCGGCGGCGCCGGGGTGGTCGGGCACCACCGCGTACACGTACAGGGCCGGCTCCGTCACCGCCGTGCCTCCTCGGCCCAGCGGGCGGGGTTGACCAGTTTGTCCACCACGTCGTCCACCACCTCGTCCAGGCCCCTGTGCAGGTCCGAGACGGAGTCGGTGATGCCGTGGTCGGACTTGATCTCCTCGATGGCCTCGTCCAGCTCCAGCAGTGCGTCGCCCAGGCGCTCGAGCTCCTCCTCGGTCAGGTCGCCGCCGTTCATCCGGCGCAGCGCCTGCCGCTCCAGGGCCTCCTGGATCACCTCGACCAGGGTGACGACCAGGGAGAGCACCCCCTGTTTGAGGCTCTTCTCGTCGACTGTGATGGCCATGCTCTCTTCTCCGTCCTTCTCTTCCCGGCGGCTTCCCGGCGGCTGTCCGCCCGCCGCTCGCCCACCGTCCGCCCGCCGCCTTGTCGGGGGCCGCGGTGTGTGCGTCAGGCCGAGGACAGTGGTGCCGCGGTGCGCAGCGAGTCCAGTGCCCCGGCCCAGCGCCCCGGTTCGTCGGCCGTGAGCGTCACCGGCCCCTGCGAGGCCGTCTCCACGGTGACCACCGTTCCCCCGCCGGCCGGTGAGCGCCCGGGCTCGGTGCGGACGGCGGTGATGTCGTCGGCGGGCAGGACCAGGGCGGGGCGGGAGTCCAGCGGCGACTTCCACACCAGTGCGTCCGGGGTGAGCCGTCCCTGCCCGCCGCGCCACAGCGGGCCGTCGCGGCGCGGCTCGTGGTACCAGAGGTGGCCTTCGAGGACCGTCCGGCCGCCGTCGTCCCCCTCGCCGTCCTGCCGTTCCGGGCCGGCGGGGGACGTCTCCAGCGGGCCGGGGCACGTACTCGCCAGCAGGGCGCGCAGTCTCTCCGGCTCGGTGCAGGACAGCAGGGCCTCGCGGCCGTCCGCCAGGGCGACGCGCAGCCTGGTGCGCTGTTCGCCACCGACGCTCCGCTCGCTCTCCGGCCGCACCGCGCGCACCGCCGCCAGCTCCGTCTCCCACAGCACCTCGCGCGGCTCGCGGCGCATCACGACCAGCCGCCGGTCGGTGAGGTGGACGGTGCCGGGGCGCCAGGTGGTCTGGAAGCCGTCCTCCAGCAGATGGCCGCCGCGCATGTGGACGACGTGCCGCTCCCCGGCGAGCAGTTCGAGTTCGCGGCGCCCGGTGGAACGCTCGGCCCAGGCGCGGGTGTCCTCGTCCCACCGGCGCAGCATGCCGTACTCCAGCATGGTCTCCATGCCGGCTATCGCGGCGCGCAGGCTGACGCCGATCAGCGGGATGCCGGCCACCGAGACGATGAGGTCCAGGTGGAGGACGGCGCCCTTGTTCAGCAGGACCTCGACCAGGTCGTCCAGGGTCACGCGCGGGTCCCTGGTGGGCTTCATCGGCGGGCGTTCAGCCGTCACGGCCACCGCTCCCGCCGTCCTCCGGTCCGCCGCCGTCCTCCGGGTCCCCGCCGTCGTGCGGGCCGCCGTCGCCGTCGCCGGCGAGGGCGCGCGGGGCGGCGCGGCCCCGGTTCAGCCGGGCCTGGGCGCTGCGCCAGCCGCACCACGGGCACATGTCCTCCAGCAACTGGTGCACCGGAGAACGCTTTCCGCACTCGGGACAGCTGTCCTTCTCCTCGCGGGCCTCGCGCCAGGCGGCCGTGTCGACATCGGTGCCGGAGGGGAACTCCAGCCCGTAGCGCGCGGCGGTCTCGAAGGAGGCCAGCGCCGCCCGCAGCCGGATGCCGAGGAGTTCGACCCCGGCCACCGACACCATGATGTCCGCGTTGAGCACCAGCCCCTTGTCGAGGAGGGTCTCCACCACATGGGCGAGGCTGCCCTCGCCGTCCCGCCGCGGCTCCAGCGGCTGGGGTGTCAGCGTCCGGGCCCGCGGCGCCGCGGGTACGCGCGGCGGCGCGGGCCGGACCGCGTCGGCCTCGGCGGGAACGCCTCTCTCCTGGTAATCGCTCACTCGTTACGCCTATCCGGGTGACCGCTTCCCATGCGTCCGTGGTGCGTGCTCAGCCGGGCGTACGGGGTGAGAGCCCTCTCACCCCGCGGTCTCCGCGGCCTTCGCGGCCTCGGCCGCCGCGGCGGCGCGGGCCTCGGCGTAGGCGTCACGGAGGTCGGGGCCCCAGGCGGGCGCCCGGTCCGAGGGCGGGACGATCCAGCCCCGGTTGCCGACCGGGTCCGGTTCGGCGACGTCCGGGTGCGGCAGCAGCACCAGGGTGCCGCGGCCCAGGACGGACATGCCGGCCACATCCAGGCCGTCCGCCGAGCCCAGGGCGACGACGAAGTCCGCGCCGAGCGGGGTGGACAGCACGGGGCCGAGCGGGGCCCGCGCCGCCCGCATCCTGCGGACCGTCTCCCGGGCGAGGGGCAGCGGGAGGCGCACCACGTCCCAGGCGATCCCGGCGGGCACCTCGCCCAGCGCGCCGTGTTCCCAGGCGGCCAGGACGGCGGGTACGCGGCCGGTCGGGTCCAGCCAGCCGGTCGGCGGGGGCTGGACGGCGGTGCCGGCCGGTGTGGAGTGCGGGGAGATGGTCACGGTGTCGCCTTCCTGTTCCACTCGGGGGTCTGCCGCAGCAGCCATCGGCAGTCGTGTGCGAGGGACCTCACCTGCTGGCGGGCGGAGTGCGTTCTGCCGTCCAGCTCCCGCCCGGCCTGGTTGGTGATCCAGTCCAGCCGTGCCCGGTAGCGCAGCCACTGGGTGGTGCTGGGGCGCAGGACGGCGGCGCGGGCCCGCGCGATCGGCAGCAGCAGCCGGATGTGGTCGCGCAACCGGGCCTCCAGCTCCAACAGCTCCCCGTGGCGCAGGGGTGCGCTGCCGTGGGCCAGGGCGCGGCCGATGGTGTGCTGGATGGCGGCGGAGTCCACCAGTACGGCCGCCTCCGGCGGATCGGCGTCGGCCGCCGGGGCCGGTGGGGCCGGCGGGCCGGTCCGCTCCGGGCCGGCCTGGCCGAACGGCCGCTTCCGGCCGGGTGGTTCACCGGTCGCGGGCGGGTTCGCGGGTGGGATGGCGTCTGGTGTGCTCTGCACGAGGTCCCCCGGACTTCTCATGGTCGCTTGCGGAACACAGCGTGGCGGCGGGACCGGCTCTCAACTGTCACTCTTCGGTGACAGGTGCAGGTGCCGTCGGTGTATGCGCGCGGGCGCACACGCCCCGGTTTCCGGGACCGGGCGCCACACGCCGCCGCGCGGGGCCACAGGCGGTCACGGACCGTCAGACGCCGATCCACGCGGCCATGCGCGTCAGGGCGTCCGGCGGCCTGCGCCGCAGGTTCAGCAGGCCGCGCACCGTCTCCCGCACCCGGGGGTGGAAGCGGGTCTGCTGGGGTGCCAGCGTGCGAGCCTGCGCCAGCGAGGCCAGCGCCGCCTCGATCCGGCCGGTCTCCATCTCCGCGCGGGCCCGGTCCACCAGCAGGGCGGCCCGCCGGGAGGCGGCCCAGCCGCGCGGCGGGCGCACCGCGCGCGCCGCGCTCAGCGCCGCGTCGTACTGGCACAGCTCCAGCCGGGCGAACACCTCGTGCGTCCCGACGTTCGCCGGGCCGAAGGACAGCCAGTGCACCGCTCCCACCTCGCCGGTGCGCCGGGCGATCTCCCCGGCCCGCGCGAGGTGGGACTCCACGGCCGCCGCGTCGCCCGCGCGGGCCGCGATCACGGCCGCGCCCAGGTGGAGCTGCCCGGCCACCGCCAGACTCTCGGTGCTCTGTCCGGTCTGGCGCAGCAGATCGTGCCCGACCGCCACCATGCGCAGGCCGATACGGTGCTCGGCGTCCCGGCTGCGGTAGGACAGGGCCCGCTTGTACTGGCGGATCGCGCCGAGCAGCGGGTCGCCGGCGTGCTCGGCGGCCCAGCCCATCCGGTCCAGCGCCACGACGGCCAGGTCGTAGCTGCCGAGTTTCGTCGTCACGTCGTGCGCGCTGCGGTACGCCGAGGCCAGCGCGCGCCACAGCTCGGTGCTCGGGTGCTCCCGGCAGGAGACGGTCAGATCCGTCAGGAGACCCGGCAGGCGGGCGGCCGCCTGGTACAGCCGGGCGCCGCGCACGTCACGGCACAGCGCGTCGGCGGACGCGACCAGTTCGGGCGCGGGGAGTGCGGGGCCGCGGGGGTCGGGCGGCAGGTCGTACAGGTCGAGCGCCTCGCGGATGGGCCGGACCAGGCCGTCGACGCGGTCGGGCCGGGGAGGGTGCGCGGACTGCCCCGTCAGGGCGGCCGCATCGGTGCGCAGCGCCCTGGCCACGGCGGCCACGAACTGCGGCGAGGCGCTCTTGTGGCCGCTCTCGACGTGGCGCAGAAGGCTGTAGGAGTAGGGGATGCGCTGGGCGAGCCCCTGCTGTGTGAGTCCGGCGCGCTTGCGCTGGGCGGCGATCCGGTTACCGATGTGCTCGTCGTCTGATGCGGGCATACCGGGTCCCTCCGTTTCTCGCGGCATCTGAACGGTACCCGCGACCCGCCGCCCGTCCCAGTGAGTTCGCGCTGATCAGGTGTGGTGAACTGCGGAGTATGAGGAACCGAGTCATGTACCTGTTCGGTTGCGCCTCCCCGCCCGTCGTCCACATCGACCGCGCGGTCCGCGACGCGCAGGCGCGGGGGTGGGAGGTGTGCCTGGGGCTGACGCCGAACGCGCGGGAGTGGCTGGAGGACCGGCTGCCGGAGCTGGAGGAGCTGACCGGCCATCCGGTGCGCAGCGCCTACCGTTCCCACGGCCGGCCCGAGACGTGGCCCAGGACGGATGTCGTGGTGGTGGCCCCGGCGACCCTGCACACGGTCAACGCCTGTGCGCTGGGCATCACTTCGACGTTCGTCGTGGGCTTCGCCGCGGAGGCGATGGGCAAGCGCATCCCGCTGGTGGTGATGCCGTGCCTGAACTCCACCTACGCCCGGCACCCGCAGTTCGGGCGTTCGCTGGAGGTCCTGCGCGGGGAGGGCGTACGGGTGCTGTACGGCCCCGGCGGCTTCGAGCCGAACCCCCCGGGGCAGGGGCGCCCGGAGGAGTACCCGTGGCACCTCGCGCTGGACGCGGCGCACGAGGCGGTGCGGGGGCGCTGACCGGCGGCGCGCCCCGCCCCGGCGCACCCGTCCGGCCGGCGCGGGAGGGCCCGAGCCGCCCCCACGCGGCTCGGGCCTGGTCTCTTGCAGGGCCCGGGTCTCCTCCCCTCGCCGGGAGGGGACCCGGGCCCTTGCGGTCATCCGGCTCCGGACGGCTCAGGGCCGGATGACGGCCCACACGATGTGGCCCAGTCCGAGTCCTGCGGACTCCACCCCCCAGGCCTGCGTGAGCGATTCGATCAGCTGTAGTCCCCGGCCGCGCTCCTCGTCGGCCCGGGGGAAGCACAGCACCGGGGTGCTGGCGTAGCTGCCCTGGTCGCGTACCTCGATGCGTATCTGGTTGTCGGCGACGTACAGCAGGCAGCCGATGCGGTCGCTGTCCGTGTGCAGCACGGCGTTGGTGAACAGCTCGGAGACCACCAGCCGTGCCGTGCGGCAGACCTCCGGGGCGAAGCCCCACTGGAGCAGACGCTCGAAGGCGCGGTCGCGGGCGTCGGCGACGGAGAAGGGCTGGGCCGGTAGCTCGAACGTCTCCTGGCGCAGGTCAGGGCACACGCCGACCGGTGCCGGGAGCGTCATCGTGCCTGGGGAGAGCGCCACGGCCGTCCGCCTTTCCGTACTTCCGCCTGTGGAGACCCTCACTATCCTCGCTGCGGTAGGCAGAAAGCAAGAGGCGTCTTGCAAATTGCAGAATATTCAAGGCAGGCTGCATGCGTCATAGACGGTGTGTCAGACTCACTGTCCGACCAGGGGTTTCGAGGGAGGGAACGTGGCGACCGTCGGGCGGATCGTGCTCGGTCTGCGACTCCGCGACCTGCGGGAAAAGGCCGGATGCTCCTTTGAGGAGGCCGCTGCCGCGCTCAGCGTCAACGCCGCGACGGTACGGCGGATGGAGAAGGCCGAAGTCGGCCTGAAACCGCTGTTCGTGGAGAAGCTGCTGGAGACCTACGGCGTCGGACGGCAGGAGATCGACTCCTTCCTGGCGCTGGTGGAGGAGTCGCGCAAACCGGGATGGTGGCACCGGTTCCGTGACGTACTGCCCGACTGGTTCGGCCTGTACGTCAGCCTGGAGGGATCGGCCTCCGTCATCCGCGGCTACGAGCCCCACTGCGTCCCCGGCCTGCTCCAGACCGAGGACTACGCCCGCGCCCTGCTGCGCACCGGCTTCCCCAACGCGTCCGAGGACGAACTCGAACGCCGGGTCGCGCTGCGCCTGGGCCGGCAGCGGCTCCTCGCGAGGCCGGGCGCTCCGCGGCTGTGGGTCGTGGTTGACGAAACGGTCCTTCACCGGTCCGTCGGGGGACCGGAGGTCATGCGGGCACAGATCGACCGACTCCTGGAGGCGGCCGCGCTGCCCAACGTCACCCTCCAGATCCTGACGTTCGGGGCGGGCCCGCACCCGGGCATGTTCGGGCCCTTCCAGCTGTTCCGCTTCGACATCCCGGAGCTGCCGGACATCGTCTACGCCGAGAGCCTCACAGGGGCCGTCTATCTGGACGAACGCCCCGACACGGCCGCCTACCTGGAGGTCCTGGACCGCATGGGCGCGCAGGCCGTATCAGTACGACACACCGAGGAGCTGCTCGGTGACATTCGCAAGGAGTTCTGACCGATGGGTCACATTTACAACGGGATGCCGGCCAAGGAGCTCGGGACCGAGGGCTGGCACAAGCCGTGGAGCGGCACCAACGGCGGCAACTGCGTGGAAGCGATGAAGCTCGGCGACGGACGGGTGGCCCTGCGGCAGTCCAGCGACCCCGACGGCCCCGCGCTGATCTACACCTACCAGGAGATCGAGTCCTTCATCCGGGGCGCCAAGCTCGGGGAAGCCGACTTCCTGCTCGCCTGAACCGCACCACCACCGACCACGACCACCCCCCCCACGGGAGACCAGATGACCGCCCAGGGCTTCTCCGCCGACGACATCGACACCAGCAGACCGCACTCGGCGCGTATGTACGACTACTTCCTCGGAGGGAAGACCAACTACGAGGCCGACATCCAGGGCGCCGAGGCGGTCATCTCCTTCTGGCCGGGAGTGCGCACCGGAGCCCGCGTCAACCGAGCCTTCATGCACCGGGCGTCCCGGTGGCTGGTGCGCGAGGCGGGCATCCGGCAGTTCCTGGACATCGGCACCGGCATACCCACCGAGCCCAACCTGCACCAGGTCGTCCAGGGCATCGCACCCGAGGCGCGGGTCGTCTACGCCGACAACGACCCCATCGTGCTGCGCTACGCGCAGGCGCTGCTGCACAGTGCCCCCCAGGGCCGCACCGCGTACCTGCACGCGGACGCGACCGACCCCGACTCGATCCTGAACCACCCCGAGCTCCACGAGGTCCTGGACCTGAGCCGGCCCGTCGGGCTCTCCCTCAACGCGCTGCTCCACTACATCAGCGACGAGAGCGGGCCGCACGAGATCGTCGCGCGGCTGGTGGACGCGATGCCCTCGGGCAGCTACCTCACCCTCACCCACTGCACCCCCGACCTCGACCCCGAGACCTGGGAGCGCCTGAACAGCCTCTCCATGTCCGGTTCCGCGGCCTCGGCCAAGGCCCGCACGCGCGAGGAGATCCTGCGGTTCTTCGACGGGCTGGAGTTCGTCGAGCCCGGCCTGACCGTGCCGCACCGCTGGCGGCCGGAGCCGGACCAGCCGTTCGCGGACGCCTCGGACGCCGAGGTGTCCCTCTACGCCGCCGTCGCCCGCAAGCCCTGAGGGCGGGCCCGCGACGCGGGCC
>NZ_JBSVCZ010000027.1:0-92787 GCF_054072955.1 Streptomyces sp. SS8 | reverse complement strand
CGCTCCTCCTCGTACTGCTCGTGCCGCTCGCCGGACATCAGACGGCGGTACTCCGCGCTGGAGCGCAGCAGTTCGGCGTGGGTGCCGACGGCGGCGATCCGGCCCCGCGACAGCAGCGCGACCCGGTCGGCCAGCAGTACCGTGGAGGGCCGGTGCGCCACCACCAGGGCGGTGGTGCCGGCCAGCACCTCGCGCAGGGCGGCCTCCACCAGCGCCTCGGTGCGGACGTCGAGCGCGGAGAGCGGATCGTCCAGCACCAGGAAGCGGGGGCGGCCCACGACGGCGCGCGCCAGCGCCAGCCGCTGGCGCTGCCCGCCGGACAGACTCAGCCCCTGCTCGCCGACCTGGGTGTCCAGCCCCTGCGGCAGCGCCGCGGTGAACTCCTCGGCCTGGGCCACCCGCAGGGCACGCGCCAGTTCCTCCTCCGCGCTGTCCGCAGCCCCCATCAGCACGTTCTCGCGCACGGAGGCGGAGAAGAGCGTGGCCTCCTCGAAGGCCACGGCGACCAGCGAGCGCAGCTCCTCGCGGGACATAGCGGCGATGTCCCGGCCGTCGAGGGTGATCCGGCCGGACGTCGTCTCGTGCAGCCGGGGGATCAGGGCGGTGAGAGTGGTCTTGCCGCTGCCGGTGGCGCCGACCAGGGCCATGGTCTCGCCGGAGCGTATGTGCAGATCGACGCCGTCCAGGACGGGCGGGGCCTCCGGCGGGGTGTCGGGATGGCGGAAGACCACACCTTCGAAGCGCAGGCCGTCCCGAACGGTCCCGATCTCCCCGGCCTTCTCCGCTTTCCCGGCCTCCCCGGTCTTCCCGCGCGGGGCGGGGGAGGGGCGCTCGGCGGCGAGGACGTCCGGCGGCACCGGCTCGTCCAGCACCTCGAAGTAGCGGTCGGCCGCCGTCGCCGCCTCGTTGCTCATGGCGATCAGGAAGCCGATCGACTCCACCGGCCAGCGCAGTGCCAGGGCCGTGGTGAGGAAGGCGACCAGGGTGCCCGCCGACAGCTCGCCGTCGGCCACCTGGACCGTGCCCCACACCAGAGCTGTGCCGATGGCCAGTTCCGGCAGCGCCGTGATGACCGCCCAGATGCCCGCCAACAGCCGTGCCTTGTGCAGTTCGGTGCCCAGCAGCCGCCGCGAGAGCTCGCGGAAGGCGCGGGCCTGGCTGCGGTGGCGGCCGAAGCCCTTGATGATCCGGATGCCGAGGACGGCCTCCTCCACGACCGTGGTCAGATCGCCGATCTGGTCCTGGGCCCGGCGGGCCTGGAGGGAGAACCTCGTCTCGAAGACCGAGCAGAACACCACCAGCGGCGCCACCGGGGCCAGCAGCACCAGCCCCAGTGTCCACTCCTGGGACAGCAGCACGGCGAAGCCGACGACGATGGTGGTGCCGTTCACCAGCAGGAAGGTGAGCGGGAACGCCAGGAAGATGCGGATCAGATGCAGGTCGCCCGTGGCGCGCGACAGCAGCTGCCCGCTCGCCCAGCGGTCGTGGAAGGCGACCGGCAGTCGCTGCAGGTGCCGGAACAGGGCGGCGCGCATCGACGCCTCGACCCCGGCCAGCGGGCGGGCCACCAGCCAGCGCCGAAGCCCGAACAGCGCGGCCTCCAGCACACCGACGGCCAGCAGCAGCGCGCCGCCCAGCCACACCCCGCCCGTGTCGCGTCCGGCGATCGGCCCGTCGACGATCCACTTCAGGATCAGGGGGATGACCAGGCCCAGGCAGGAGGCGAGGACCGCGATGAAGGCCGCCGTGAACAGCCGGGCCCGCACCGGGCGGACGAAGGGCCACAGCCGCAGCAGCGAGCGTACGGCGGAACGGCCTTGCCGCCCTGCGAGCGCGGCCGGGGCCGAGGCGTCCGGGCCGCCGGGGCCGGAGCCGCCGGGTTCTGGGTGCGGGGGGTCGGGACGCGGTGGACTGGCGGCGGTGGCAGACATCACGAGTGAGACTACGGTTCACCACTGACAGGGCACACTCGGTTTTCCGCCGTAGGACTGACGGCCGAGCCCGCCCGGCCGAAGCCCCGCGCGGCCGGGTCCCGTACCGCCCGCACCGACAGGCCGCGGGCGGTGTGTCGGTGCGGGCACTTACGCTGCCCGGTATGAGTCAGGCAGAACTGAGAGAGCTGCGGGCCGCGCTGCATACCGCGTCCGACATCGTCTTCACGCTGGACGGCGAGCCCTCGGCGGAGCAGGCGGAGCAGCTGACCGACGCGCTGCGCCGGGCGCTGGACGCGGCCCGGTCGCTGGGCGAGGACCGCGGTGGCACGGGCTGCCGGGAGCATCCGCGCGGGGCGGTCGATCCGCTCTACGGGGACAAGGACGATCCGCTTCCGCCGGGCTGGGGGCGGTGCCTGCTGTGCAACGACCGGCGGCGCCGGGCGGGCGCGCGGCGGTACGCCGCACGCTGAGGTGAGCGGGAGCCGGGGGCCGGGAGCCGGGTGCGGACGGTGGGCCGGCGCCGGTCAGGGCTCCTCGTCCCGCAGTTCGAACCAGGTCGTCTTGCCGAGCGGCAGCAGGTCCACGCCCCAGCGGTCGGAGAGGTGGTCCACCAGGAACAGTCCGCGTCCGCTGACGTCGAACTCGTGGACGGGCAGCAGACAGGGCAGCCCGCGCGAGGGGTCGCGCACCTCCAGGCGGATCCGGCCGCGCTGCCGCCGCAGCCGCAGCCCCAGGGACTGGGCCCCGGTGTGCCGTACGGCGTTGCCGACCAGTTCGGAGACGAGCAGCACGGTGTCCTCGGCCAGGGACTCGGGCAGTCCCCAGCGGTCCAGCAGGACGGACCGGACCAGCCGGCGCGCGGTGCGCGCGGACTCGGGGCGGTTGGGCAGCCGCACCTCCGCGGTGGCCGGGTCGCCGAACTCGGCCGTCTCGGCGGGCTCGGCGGGTTCGCCGAGCGGGCCGGTGCCGGCGAACGGATCGGTCCCGGCGAACGACCCGGCCCCGGTGAACGATCCGGCCCCGCCCGGCCCGTCGTCGGGGACCGCGGGGGCCGGTTCCTCCCCCGGTGCCGATGACATGTGCGCCGTGTTCGCTCCCGCCATGGGCCAATCATGGCCGCGAAACGGCCGCCGTGCGGCCGTACAGCGCGAATTCACGGCCGGCGGCGGGCCGTTCGGGTCGCGCCGTGCCGTACGCGCACCGGTTGTGTGCGCCAGGGGTGGAGCGCGGAACGGCTCGCGCGCCGTTCCGCGCTCCCTGCGCTCCGGCCGCTTCCGGCGGCCGGGCGTCAGCGGAACTTCGCCTTGCCCGGCCCCTCCTCGACGAAGCTGCGCATGCCGATCTCGCGGTCCTCGGTCGCGAACAGCCCGGCGAACCAGGTGCGCTCGATCGCCAGCCCGGTGTCGATGTCCGCCTCCAGCCCGGCGTCGACGCACTCCTTGGCGGCGCGCAGGGCGATCGCCGGACCGGCTGCCAGCCTCGCCGCCCAGGCGTGCGCCTGCTCGTAGACCTCGGCCGCGGGCACGACCTTGTCCACCAGACCGATGGCCAGGGCCTCGTCCGCCTTCACCTGGCGGCCGGTGAAGATCAGGTCCTTGGCCCTGGAGGGGCCGACCAGCCGGGACAGCCGCTGGGTGCCGCCGGCGCCGGGGATCAGCCCCAGCAGGATCTCGGGCTGCCCCAGCTTGGCGTTGTCGGCGGCGATCCGGATGTCGGCGCACAGCGCCAGCTCGCAGCCGCCGCCCAGCGCGTAGCCCGTCACCGCGGCCACCACCGGCTTGGGGATGCGGGCCACGGCGGTGAAGGAGTCCTGCAGACCGCGGGACCTGGCGACCATGGCCGCGTGGTCCATCTCGCGCATCTCCTTGATGTCCGCGCCCGCCGCGAACACCTTCTCCCCGCCGTAGATCACCACGGCCCGTACGTCGTCGCGGTGCGTCGCCTCCTCGGCCAGCTCGCGCAGCCGGTCCTGGGTGGCGATGTCCAGCGCGTTCATGGGGGGACGGTTCAGTCGGATGGTGCCGACGCCCTCGGCGACCTCAAGAGTCACAGTCATGGGGGCAGGTTAGCCCCCGTTAACGCCGCGCGGTCCGCCGCCTCCCGGCCGCACGCCCCCCGCCCGGCCCCGGTCCGGCCTCACCCGGCCGGAGCAGCGTGGTGGAAAGAAGACGATCACAAGGGTGAGGCGGGCGGCCGAACGGGAACACTCCTGCCAGACCCGGGCACCGGGCCCGTGCGGCAGGCGTGCCGCGCGGGCCCCGAACCCGCCCCCGCCGCGAGCCGCCGGAGGCCACAACGTGTCGGACGTGTCGAGCGCACCCGAACAGCACACGCGCCGGGAGCCCCGGTACGCCGGGGCCCCCGCGACCCCTGCGGCCGCCCCCACCGTCTGGCCCGGCAGCCCCCAGCCGCTGGGAGCCCGCCACCACATCGGCCCGGGCGGGGTGGCGGGCACCAACTTCGCCCTGTGGTCGGCCGGCGCCGAGGCCGTCGAGGTCTGCCTCTTCGACGACGACGGCAACGAGACCCGCTGCCCGCTGACGGAGCACACCCAGGAGATCTGGCACGGCTTCGTCCCCGGAGTCGGCCCGGGGCAGCTCTACGGCTACCGGGTGCACGGCCGCTGGGACCCGTGGACGGGCGCCCGCTGGAACCCGGCCAAGCTGCTGCTGGACCCGTACGCCCGCGCGGTGGACGGCGAGTACGCCCTGCCGCCGGAGGTCTACGGACACGTCCGCGACTGGCCGCAGCGGCAGCTGGCCGACACCGTGCGCGACGAGAGGGACTCGGCGCCGTACGTGCCCAAGGGCGTCGTCGTCGACTCGGCCCTCGGAGCCGGGCCGGGAGGCGGGGACGAGTGGGCCGAGGACCGCCGCCCCAAGACCCCCTGGGCCGACTCGGTCATCTACGAGCTGCACGTGCGCGGCTTCACCATGCGCCACCCCGGCGTCCCGCCCGAGCTGCGCGGCACCTACGCCGGACTGGCGCACCCGGCCGCGATCGAGCACCTGGTGAAGCTGGGCGTGACGGCGGTGGAGCTGCTGCCGGTGCACCAGTTCGCGCACGAGGACCACCTGCTCCGCCGCGGCCTGCGCAACCACTGGGGCTACAACTCCATCGGCTACTTCGCGCCGCACGCCGCGTACGCCGCCGGCGGAACGCGCGGCCGGCAGGTGGGGGAGTTCCGGAAGATGGTCCGGGCGCTGCACGCCGCCGGGATCGAGGTCATCCTCGACGTGGTCTACAACCACACCGCCGAGGGCAGCGAGCTGGGACCGACGCTCTCCCTGCGCGGCATCGACAACCGCGGCTACTACCGGCTGGCCGACGACCCGCGTCACTACGCCGACTACACCGGCTGCGGCAACACCCTGCACGTCGTCCAGCCCCAGGTGCTGCGGCTGATCACCGACTCGCTGCGCTACTGGGTGCAGGAGATGGGGGTGGACGGCTTCCGCTTCGACCTGGCCGCCGCGCTGGCCCGCTCCATGCACGACGTGGACATGCTCTCCCCCTTCCTCGCGGTCATCGCCCAGGACCCGGTGCTGCGCCGGGTGAAGCTGATCGCCGAGCCCTGGGACGTGGGCGCGGGCGGCTACCAGGTGGGTGCCTTCCCGCCGCTGTGGACGGAGTGGAACGACCGCTACCGCGACACCGTCCGCGACTTCTGGCGCGGCGCCCTGCCGGACGTGCGGGACCTGGGCTACCGGCTGTCGGGCTCCAGCGATCTGTACGCCTGGGGCGGGCGGCGGCCGTACGCCTCGGTCAACTTCGTCACCGCCCACGACGGCTTCACCCTGCGAGACCTGGTGAGCTACGAGCGCAAGCACAACGAGGCCAACGGCGAGGACAACCGCGACGGCACCGACGACAACCGCTCCTGGAACTGCGGCGCGGAGGGCGAGACCGGCGACGAGGCGGTCCTGGCCCTGCGGCGGCGCCAGCTGCGCAACCTGCTGTCCACCCTGCTGCTGTCCACCGGGGTGCCGATGCTGGTGGCGGGCGACGAGATGGGCCGCACCCAGGGCGGCAACAACAACGCCTACTGCCAGGACAACGAGACCGGCTGGGTGGACTGGTCGCTGCTGGCCGAACCCGCCTGGCGCGAGCTGTACGCCCTGACCTCGCGGCTGATCGCGCTGCGCCGCTCCCATCCGGTGCTGCGGCGCAAGGCCTTCTTCTCCGGGCGCGCGCACGGCCCGGAGGGGCTGCGTGACCTGGCCTGGTTCACCGGGAGCGGCCAGGAGATGAGCGAGCCCGACTGGTACGCGCCCGGCGCCACGCTGGGCATGTACCTGTCCGGCCGGGACATCCCGCAGCGCGACGAGCGGGGCGGCCCGGTCGTCGACGACAGCTTCCTGGTCGTCCTCCACGCCGGGCACGAGGACGGGCGCTTCAGGCTGCCGGGACCGCCGTGGGGGCAGGGCTACGAGCTGCTGGTGGACACCGCGCGGGAGGATCAGCGGGAGGAGCCGGGCACGGTCCTCCCGGCGGGGGAGGCGGTCGTGCTTCCGGCACGCTCGGTGCTGGTGTGGCGTGTGCTGCCCTGAGATACCTGCGCTGCCAGAAGATACGCAGGTGGCTCGTGTGACGTGAGTGATGGCCCGTTAGGGTGTGCGCGTCACGACCGCACGAGGGAGGGGACGACAGGCGATGGCCGACATGGAGACCGCGCGCGAGGCGTTCGACCGCTTCGACCTGGACGGGGACGGACTGGTCACCGCGGCGGAGTTCCGCAAGGTACTGGGCGAGCTGGGGGACTACACCCTCACAGTGGACATGGCCCAGACGCTGATCAACCAGCACGACGGCGACGGCGACGGACTGCTGTCCTTCGACGAGTTCTGGCAGGCCCGCCAGAAGGCCGCCACCCGGTCGGCGTAAGGCGGGGCGCGGTCCTCGCGGTACGGCGGGGGCGCGACGCGGCACGGCGGGGCGGCCACCACAGGGAGCAACCCAGGGTGACCGCCCCGCCTTTCTGTGTCATAAGTGGCTTTTGTCGGCTGATGCCCCCAGCGCGACACCGACCGGTGCGGCGGCATCACCGAGCCCGCCGAGCCCGCCGAGCCCGCCGCGCCCCTCTTCCCCGACCGGGGCCGGGCGCGCGGCACGACACGGAAGGACCACGATGCGCACCAGACGCCCAGTCCGCCACCGCTTCGCGCCCCGGACCCCCCGCCCGCTCCGCGCCACCCGCGCCACCCGCGCCACCCGTACCGCCCTGCCGGCCGTGGCCCTGCTCTGCCTCGGTCTCGGCCTCGCGCCGCCGGCCGCCCCGGCCCCCGCTCCCGCCGCGCGTGAGGCGCCCGGCCCCGTCCAGACCTGGGCGGCCGACCTGTCCCGGGTGGACGCCGACGACAGCGGTGTCCGCCACACCGACGGGGAGCTGCGCACGACCGGCGACTACGGCGTCCAGGTCCTGGACCCGCACCGGCTCGACCGGCAGGCCAACCGCGTCCGGGTCAGGCCCGACGCACAGGTGCCCGGCGACGCGGGGATGGCCTTCGACGTCCGCGGCCGCACCGGGAGCGGCCCGTGGACCGAGTGGCGCGAGGCGGGCGACGCCGACGGCGGCACCGCCGTCCTCCCGCGCGCCGTCACCACCGTCCAGGTCCGGCTGGCGATGTGGGATCCCGAGGGCGCGATCCGGCTGCGCGGCCTGGAGGTGAGCGCCGACACCGACCCGGACGCCCGGCCGGAGCCGCAGGAGGCCGCCGCGTACGGCGCCCGTGTCTTCGCCACCCGGATCGGCCTGGTCGGCCGCACCACCGCCAACGGGCACGTCATCCGGAAGAACGACCGCTTCGTGGCCCTGCCCTCCCGCCGGGGCCTGTCGCGCAAGGGAGGCCGGGAGTACTCGGTGCGGGTCTGCGGCCCGGCCCGCTGCGTGACCGCCCCCGTGTGGGACGTCGGGCCCTGGAACATCCGCGACGACTACTGGAACCCGTCCTCGGTGCGCCAGACCTTCCGCGACCTGCCGCGGGGGGTGCCCGAGGCGGAGGCCGCGTACTACACGGGCTACAACGGCGGACGCGACGGGAAGGGCCGCCGGGTGCTCAACCCGGCCGGCATCGACCTGGCCGACGGCACCTTCCGCGACGTCGGGCTGCGCGACAACGGCTGGGTGACCGTCACCTACCTGTGGACGGGCCGCTGACCGCCGCGTGTCCTGCCCTCGTTTCCGGCCGCCCGGGTCAGCGCACGACGCCGCTCTCCCGGGCGGCCCGCAGCCAGTCGGGGAACTCGCCGGTCAGCCGGTCGTACAGCTCCGCGTCGGCTATGGCGCGCGGGTCGGGGCCGACGGCGAAGAACCCGGCGTTGTCCACCACCCTCTTCCCCGGCACGGGCAGGTCGTCCAGCTTCCGCAGGAAACGGAACTCGTCCTCCCCGAACCCGACGAACTGCCAGAAGATCGGCAGGCGCGAGGCCTCGCACAGCACACGCTCGGCGGCGGCCTTCGAGGTGGGGCCGCCGTCGGTCTGGAAGACCACCAGGGCCGGGTCGGTGGAACCGCTCGCCCGGTAGTGCTCGATCACCGCCTCCATCGCGAGGTGGTAGTTGGTGCGGCCCATGTGCCCCAGGGACGAGTGGAGGGCCTCGACGCGCCCGGCGTAGTCCTCCAGCGCCACCTCGGCGCTCCCGTCCACGCCGGTGCTGAAGAAGACCACCGGCACCCGTCCGTCGTCGTCCAGGTGCGCGGCCAGCCCGAGGACCTGCTCGGCCAGGTGCTGGACGGTGCCGTCGCGGTAGTACGGCCGCATCGACCCGGAGCGGTCCAGCACCAGGTAGACCGCGGCCCGCTGCCCCGACAGCCGGTGCTTCTCCAGGCTGACCGCGGCCTGCTTGTACAGGCTCACCAGCCCGGGAGCGGTGGCCTCCACCTTCTCCAGACTGATCGCGGACCCGGACCCGGAACCCGCCCCCGGCCTCTTCACGTAGTCGACGGCCATGACGCCCCCTTCGTACTCGGTGCTGCGGACGCCGAGGTTAACCGAGGCACGGGCGGCGGCAGGACCCCTGTGGACAACCGCCTCCCCCGGAACGCCCTGGCGCGGCGGCCGGGGGCCGCCGCGCCAGGGGTGCGGTGCTCGGAGCGCTGCCGGTGGCTAACCGGCGCTGCAGGAGACCGTTGGCCAGGTCCAGTTGCCGTTGTGTTTGATGGTGACCCCGAAGTTGTTGCCGCTGCCGTTGGGTCTGGCGACCATGACCTGGCTGCTGGGCCAGGTGGCGGTGGTGTTCCAGGTCGACAGGATCGTGGCCGGGGAGGGGACGTTCATCGTCACGGTCCAGTTGCTGGAGCCGGAGACCGAGACGTTGAGGTTGTAGCGGTCGTCCCACCTCTCGCCGGCGGACAGGGTGGCGGTGCAGCCGCCGCCGCCGCCACCGCCGCCGCCACCGCCGCCGCCGCCACCGCCGTCGGAGGTGCCGCCCACGGTGATGTTGGAGCTGCCGCTGCTCTGGTAGCCCTCGGTCGCCATGATCATGTAGTCGTGGCTGCCCAGCTGCATGCCGGCCCGGGCCCAGGCGTCGAAGTGGTTGCCGGTGGTGATGGTGCCGCCGGTCCTCTTCTGCTGCCGGACGCTCCAGTACTGGTCGAAGGTCCTGGTGCCCTCGATGGAGGGCTGGTTGTACCGCGTGGTCTTGTAGATGTCGTACGTGCCGCCGTCGGTGGTGACCGTGCCCCGGTGCTCGCCCGTGGGCCGGTAGGTGCCCCAGTTGTCGACGATGTAGTACTCCACCAGCGGGTTCCTGGACCACCCGTAGAGCGTCAGGTAGGCGTTGCCGGAGGGGTTGAAGCTGCCGGAGTAGGTCACGGTCCGGCGGCCGCCGGTGCTCCAGCCCTTGCCGATGACGAAGTTGCCGGTGTTGCGCCACGAGGTGCTGTAGTTGCCACCGTTCCCCATGGTGGCGGAGACCGTGCCCGGGGCGTCGGTCCAGAACGAGTAGAAGTAGCCGCCGTGGCTGCCCGTCTGGTTCGAGGTGACGGTCTGGGCGTGGGCGGCGCCGGGCGGAAGTGCCAGGGTCGCGAGCAGTGCGGCGCAGGCACTGGCGATGAGCAGTTTCAGCCGGGCGAACCGGCTGTTCCTCGGCAGCAGCCAGGTGCGGCCGGATCTGCGTCTCTTCCGCTGTGCGGGTGCGTCGTGCATGTGCGTGCCTCCTCGTAGGGATCGGCGGCGATGCCGGGCAGCGCGTACGGAGCTGAGGGCTCTGCGGCGGCCGGCCCGGGGCGGGGCCGGCCGCCGCAGAGCCGGTGCCGTACGGCGGCCGTGGGGGTCGATCAGTCGGTCGCCGCACGGCCGGCGACCGAGGGGCCGGGCCACGGCAGGGGTGGCCCGGGTCGACGACGGTCGGGGCCTGTCGACGCCGACAGTGTTGATTCGCTCTGATGGGTTGTCAATGGTTTCCGCAAGGATTACGGAAGGCTCCTGACGCCCTGAATCTTCGCCGAACCGAGTAATCCCTGATCAAATGCCATGCAGAGTGGGCTTTCCTTGGCCGCTTCCGTGGATTGCGTCGATCATGTGGGCGATCAACGAGAGAGATTCGCCGCAACTTCCGGATCTATTCCGGAAGTTGCGGGACCGGATACGGGTCACCCACGGCGTGGACGGGGGACGAGGGGGAACACGACCGTCCCCGGCCCGAGGGACACGGACCGGGGGCGGAACGGGGCGTCGGCCCCTGCGGGCGGACGGGAGTGAGGGCCGGACGCCCCTTCAGCACTCGATGACGTTGACGGCGAGCCCGCCGCGGGCGGTCTCCTTGTACTTGACCTTCATGTCCGCGCCCGTCTCCTTCATCGTCTTGATGGCCTTGTCCAGGGAGACGTGGTGGCGGCCGTCGCCGCGCAGGGACATCCGCGCCGCGGTGACCGCCTTGACCGCGGCCATGCCGTTGCGCTCGATGCAGGGGATCTGGACCAGTCCGCCCACGGGGTCGCAGGTCAGGCCCAGGTTGTGCTCGATGCCGATCTCGGCGGCGTTCTCGACCTGCTCGGGTGAGCCGCCCAGGACCTCGGCGAGACCGCCGGCGGCCATGGAGCAGGCCGAGCCCACCTCTCCCTGGCAGCCGACCTCGGCGCCGGAGATCGAGGCGTTCTCCTTGAACAGCAGGCCGATGGCGCCCGCGGTCAGCAGGAAGCGCACGACGGTGTCGTCGTCAGCCCCGGGTACGAACTCCATGGCGTAGTGCAGAACGGCCGGGATGATGCCCGCCGCGCCGTTGGTGGGGGCGGTGACGACGCGCCCGCCGGCGGCGTTCTCCTCGTTGACCGCCATCGCGTAGAGCGTCAGCCACTCCATGGCACGCGACGCGGCGTCCCCCTCGGCGCGCAGCCGCCGTGCCGAGGCGGCCGCCCGCCGGCGGACCTTCAGGCCGCCGGGCAGGATGCCCTCCCGCGACAGGCCGCGGGCCACGCACTCGCGCATCACCCGCCAGATCTCCAGCAGACCCGCGCGGATCTCCTCCTCGCTGCGCCAGGCCCGCTCGTTCTCCAGCATCAGCGCCGAGACGGACAGGCCCGTCTCGCGGGTGGTGCGCAGCAGTTCGTCGCCGGTGCGGAAGGGGTACTTCAGCACCGTGTCGTCGAGTTTGATGCGGCCGGCCCCGGCCGCCTCCTCGTCCACCACGAAGCCGCCGCCCACCGAGTAGTAGGTCTTCTCCAGCAGCGGCGTGCCGTCGGCGCCGTACGCGGCCAGGGTCATGCCGTTGGCGTGGTACGGCAGCGAGCGGCGGCGGTGCAGCACCAGATCGCGGTCGACGTCGAAGGGGATCTCGTGGCCTCCGTGGGCCTCATGGGCCTCACGGCCCTCGGAGCCGCCCTCGCCGTCGCCCTCCCCGCCGGCGGTGAGCAGGCCCAGCCGGCCCGACTGCCGCACCCGTTCGACCTCCGCCTCCGCGGCCTCGACGTCGACGGTGCGCGGAGAGTGGCCCGCCAGGCCCAGCAGCACGGCCTTGGGCGTGCCGTGGCCGTGGCCGGTGGCGCCCAGGGAGCCGAACAGCTCGGCCCGCAGCGAGGCGGTGCGGTCCAGCACGCCCTCCTTCCGCAGCCGGCGTGCGAACATCCCGGCCGCCCGCATGGGGCCGACGGTGTGGGAGCTGGAGGGGCCGATGCCGATGGAGAAGAGATCGAAGACGGAGATGGCCACGGTGGCGGACTCCCTTGTCTGCTCGTGGTTCGCGGCCCGCCGGGTGCGGCGGGCGTGGGGCCCTGCGGGTGTGCGGGGCGGGACACGGTGTCGGTGGACCGGACGGTCGGGAGGGACCGGGCGGTCGGGATGGACCGGGCGGACCGGGTGCGCCGCCGGCGTGGGCGGCGCACCCGGTGCCGCGCCGGGGGCCTACAGCCCCGGGTACAGCGGGTGCCTGTCGGCCAGCGCGGAGACGCGGCCGGCCAGCTCCTTGGCCTTCGCCTCGTCGAACGAGGGCTTCAGCGCCTCGGCGATGACGTCCGCGACCTCGCGGAAGTCGTCGGCGGTGAAGCCTCGCGTGGCCAGCGCCGGGGTGCCGATGCGCAGGCCGGAGGTGACCATCGGCGGACGCGGGTCGTTCGGGATGGCGTTGCGGTTGACGGTGATGCCGATGGAGTGCAGGCGGTCCTCGGCCTGGCGGCCGTCCAGCTCGCTGTCGCGCAGGTCGACCAGGACCAGGTGGACGTCGGTGCCGCCCGACAGCACGGCGACGCCCGCCTCGGCCGTGTCCGGCCGCGTCAGCCGCTCGGCCAGCAGCTTCGCGCCCTCCAGGGTACGGCGCTGGCGGTCCTTGAACTCCTCCGTCGCCGCGATCTTGAAGGAGACGGCCTTCGCCGCGATGACGTGCTCCAGCGGGCCGCCCTGCTGACCGGGGAAGACCGCGGAGTTGATCTTCTTGGCGTGCTCCTGCTTCGACAGGATCACCCCGCCGCGCGGACCGCCCAGCGTCTTGTGGGTCGTGGTGGTGACCACGTCCGCGTACGGCACCGGGTTGGGGTGGAGACCCGCGGCCACCAGACCGGCGAAGTGCGCCATGTCCACCATCAGCAGTGCGCCCACCTCGTCGGCGATGCGGCGGAAGGCGGCGAAGTCGAGCTGCCGGGGGTACGCCGACCAGCCGGCGATGATCAGCTTCGGGCGGCGCTCCCGCGCCAGCCGCTCGACCTCCTCCATGTCGACCAGGCCGGTGGCGGCGTCGACGTGGTAGGCGACCACGTCGTAGAGCTTGCCGGAGAAGTTGATCTTCATGCCGTGGGTCAGGTGGCCGCCGTGCGCCAGGTCCAGACCCAGGATGGTGTCGCCCGGCTGCAGCAGGGCGAACATCGCCGCGGCGTTGGCCGAGGCGCCCGAGTGCGGCTGGACGTTGGCGGCCTCGGCGCCGAAGAGGGCCTTCACCCGCTCACGGGCGATGTCCTCGATCACGTCGACGTGCTCGCAGCCGCCGTAGTAGCGGCGGCCGGGGTAGCCCTCGGCGTACTTGTTGGTGAGGACCGAGCCCTGGGCCTGGAGAGCTGCGACCGGGGCGAAGTTCTCCGAGGCGATCATCTCCAGGGTGCTCTGCTGGCGGCGCAGCTCGGCGTCGACGGCTGCGGCGACGTCGGGATCGACCTCGTGCAGGGAACTGTTCAGAAGCGACATCCGGGTCTTTCCGATCGTGGTGGGATGGCGGCGGACGGCGGATCCGGGCGCGGAAGGGGCGGACGGGCCGCCGCTCACTCGCCGGTGAAGGCGGCGTACTCGTCGGCGGACAGCAGGTCCGCCGGCTCGTCCGTCACCCGGACCTTGAACAGCCAACCGCCCTCGTAGGGGGCGGAGTTCACCAGCGCCGGGTCGTCCACCACGTCCTGGTTGACCTCGGTGACCTCACCGGTGACCGGCGCGTACAGGTCGCTGACCGACTTGGTCGACTCCAGCTCGCCGCAGGTCTCGCCCGCGGTGACCGTGTCGCCGACCTCAGGGAGCTGCACGAAGACGACGTCGCCGAGGGCGTTCGCCGCGTGCTCGGTGATGCCGATCGTCGAGACGCCGTCCTCGGCGGCCGACAGCCACTCGTGCTCCTTGCTGTAGCGCAGCTGCTGGGGGTTGCTCATGGCGTGATTCTCCTGATCAGGGGTGTGGTGTGAGAAACGGGTCTTGCCAGGTGGGACGGTGTCCCGGGCCGGTGGTGCGGCAAGCGGTCGGTCGGGCGGTACGGCTGGTGGGCGGTACGCGGTGGTACGGAGCGGCCGGGGCCGTCAGCGCTCGCGCCGGTAGAACGGCAGCGCGACGACCTCGTAGGGCTCATGCGTACCGCGGATGTCCACCGCCACACCCCCGGTGCCCGGGGCGGCGTGGGCGGCGTCCACGTACGCCATGGCGATCGGCCTGCCCAGCGTGGGGGAGGGGGCGCCGGAGGTGACCTCGCCGATCACCGAGCCGTCCGCGCCGACCACCGCGTACCCGGCGCGCGGCACCCGGCGGCCGGCGGCGACCAGGCCGACCAGCTTGCGCGGCGGGTTCTCGGCGGCCCGCGCGGCGGCGGCCTCCAGGGCGGCGCGGCCGGTGAAGTCGCCGGGCTTGTCGAACTTCACCACGCGGCCGAGCCCGGCGTCGAAGGGGGTGGTGGAGCGGGCCAGCTCGTGCCCGTACAGCGGCATGCCCGCCTCCAGCCGCAGCGTGTCGCGGCAGGACAGCCCGCACGGCACCAGGCCCTCGTCCGCCCCGGCCTCGGTCAGCGCCCGCCACAGGGTCTCGGCGTCGCCGGGGGCGACGAACAGCTCGAAACCGTCCTCGCCGGTGTAGCCGGTGCGGGCGATCAGCGCCTCCACGCCCGCCACCGTGCCGGGCAGCCCGGCGTAGTACTTCAGGCCGTCGAGGTCGGCGTCGGTGACCTTCGCCAGGACGGCGGCCGCCCGCGGCCCCTGGACGGCCAGGAGGGCGTAGGCGTCGCGGTCGTCGCGCACGGCGGCGCCGGTGAGGCCGGAGGCGCCGAGCCGCTCGGTGAGGGCGTCCAGCACCACCTGGGCGTTGGAGGCGTTGGCGACGACCAGGTACTCCTCGTCGCCCAGCCGGTAGACGATCAGGTCGTCGAGGATGCCGCCGGACTCGTCGCAGATCATGGTGTAGCGCGCCCGGCCCACGGAGACGGCGGACAGATGGCCGACCAGGGCGCGGTCCAGCAGCTCGCCGGCCTGCGGGCCGGTGACGGCGATCTCACCCATGTGGCTCAGGTCGAACAGGCCGGCGCGGGTGCGCACGGCGTTGTGCTCGTCGCGCTCGCTGCCGTAGCGCAGCGGCATGTCCCAGCCTGCGAAGTCCGTCATGGTCGCGCCCAGGGCGCGGTGCACGGCGTCGAGGGCGGTACGGCGGGGGGAATCACTCATGGTCGGCAGGCTCCCAGGCGAGGTGGCGATGTCGTACGAGGACGGCGGGAAGGACACGTCCTCCCCATCTGTCATCGGAACCTGAGAGGTTCGCCGCGAGTCCGCACGGGCGGGCCACGGCTTGCACCTTGGGTGGGACGGCTCCGCTCGGGGCCGCCCGCTTTTCAGATCTGCCTCGTCCACACGGTATCGGGGCCTGAGAGATTCAAGGGAGGACTTGCTCCTTCGGCGCCCCGGAAACCGTCGTTACCAGCGTTTTCCGGGAACTCTCCCGTGCGGACTCGATCGGCCGGTATGCAGTTGACCCGCTCATCATCGCACGCCCGGCGCGCACCGCCCCCGGGCGGGCGCGAAGCCGTGCGGCCGGGCCCGTGACGAGAGGGGTGACGTGACGGGTACGGCACCGTGACACACCTGATGAGCTGCCGTCTTGTCCACCGTCGTCCTTCTTGACACGCTCAGGGTGACGCCGCGAGCACGTGGCGCGAAAGCGGGGAGGGCGTATCCGGTGAGCAGCCTGGAGAGTGCTTGTACGGCACAGGGCGGAGCGCCGCCCCGGCGCAGGGCGGTGCCGGGGAAGGCGGCGCCCGCGGCGGTACCGGCAGCGGTGCCCGCGACGGTGCCGCGGAGAGCGGCGGGGGCCGGCGGACGCGATCTGCGCGGCACCGCGGCGGTGCGGATCCTGCGCTTCCCCGCGGGCGACCGGGTGGTCGTCTCAGGGCTGCCGGGCAGCGGCAAGTCCACCCTGATCCGCCGCGTGGTCGCCGAGGGCGACGCGGTGGTGCGGATCGACTCCCAGGACGTGCGGGAGCGCTGGGAGCGGCGGATGCCCGCCCGGCTGCCGTACGCCGTCTACCGTCCGCTGGTGAGGATCGCGCACTACCTCGCGCTGCGGCGGGCCCTGGCCTCGGGCGCCGGTGTGGTGGTGCACGACTGCGGGGCCCAGGGCTGGGTGCGCCGCTGGCTGGCCCGGGACGCGCGGCGGCGCGGGCGGGCCGTTCACCTGCTGCTGCTGGACGTGCCGCCCGAGGTGGCGCTGGCCGGGCAGGCGGAGCGGGGGCGCGGAGTGTCGGCGTACGCCTTCGCCCGGCACCGGCGGGCGGTGCGCCGGCTGGTGGCGGACGCGGAGGCCGGGCGACTGCCCAGGGGCTGCGTCGCGTCGGTGCTGCTGGACCGGGGAGCGGCGGGGGCACTGCGCGGGGTGGTGTTCGACTGACGTTCGCGCCCGACGCCCGCGACCGGCGTTCGCGTGCCCCGCGCCCCGCGCGCCCGTGAAAGCGTGCGCGGCCGGCGGAGGAGCACACCCGCCCGGTGCCGATAGGGTTTTCCCATGACCATCCCGCAGCAGTACGGACCGGGGCACGGCGGCGGCTGGCCCGGCAACGAGCTGGAGGAGACCCTCGCCGCCTCCCTCGGCGCCCCGGGAGCGGGCGCCCGGCTGCTGGAGGTGCTCGGCCGCAGCAGTCTGTGGGTGCCGCTGCCCGAGGGCGGCTCACCGGCCAGCCCCAACCTCGACCTGCCCACGATCCAGCTCGACGGGGCGCCCTATGTGCCCGTCTTCAGCTCCGAGCAGCAGTTCCGGCAGTGCGCCGGCTCGCATCTGCCCTTCGCCGTCGCGCCCGCGCGGGAGTTCGCCCGGGGTCTGCCGCCGCAGGTGGGCATCGCGGTCAACCCCGACGGCACCGTCGGCGTCCCCCTGCCACCCGAGGCCGTGGCCGAACTGTGCCGCGAGGGCGGGGCCGAGGGGATCCCGGGGACGGCGAGCGGCGCCCGGGTCCGGCTCTTCGAGCCCGACTGGCAGGAGGAGCCGGTGGACTTCCTGGCCGCCGCGGCCGGGGAGTTCGCGGTACTGCCGCAGGTGCGCACCGCACGCCGCGGCCTGGCCAGCGTCGAGGGCGACCCGCCCGCGCTCTTCGTCGGAGTGGAGCTGGACCTGCTGGACCCGCAGGCCCGTGCGGCGGCGCACGACGCGCTCGGCCGCGCGCTGGGCCGGGAGCCGGTGCGGTGGCCGGTGCAGATGGTGCTGCTGGACGCGGCCCAGGACCCGGTCGTGGACTGGATGCGCCAGTGCGTGCGGCCCTTCTACGACCGCCAGGGCCGGACGTACTGACCCCCGGGCCGCCCGGTGCCCCGCCCGGTGCCCCGCGCGGCACCCCGCGTGGCCGCGCCCGGGTGTCCGGCCCGCTCACCCCTGCCCGGAAACGGCCGAGTGGTCCGGGCCCTGTCGGGTGCGGACCGTAAGCTGGTTGGATGTCGGGACGGGACGCGCGCGCGGCCCGGTGAGCGAGGACGACGCGAGAAGGGGCGGCCCACGTGAGCGCGGGTGGAAGCGTTGAGCAGCTGCTGCGGCAGGTGGCGCCCGGGCGGTACGACACCTATGAAGCGCTGTTGGGTGCCCTCGCCTCCGGCCGGGTGTGGATGCTGCTCTGGCACGGCCAGACCGGCTCCCCCGACGCCCAGTACGGGAACATGGAGGTCGCCGGGCACGGCTACGCGCCCTGTGTGACCTCCGAGCACGAGCTGACGGCCTCCGGCTGGACCAGGGCCCACGAGGTGGTCGGCGGGCGCGACATCGCCGCCGCCCTCTTCCCCGACCGCTGGGGGCTGTGGCTCAACCCGCACGCGCCCGGCGGCGGCGTCGGCATCCCCTGGCTGGACCTGCGCCGGATCGCGGGCGGGCTGGAGAGGCTGCCGGCCGGGCCGCTGCGCATCGGCGAACCGACCGTGGACGTACCGCACTTCTACGCCCAGCTGGTGCACAACGCCCACCGCACGCCCGCCGTGCGCACCCTGCGCCGGGCCTGGGTGCAGCCCGCGCTGGGCGCGCCGCGGCTGGTGATCGGGCTCGACCTGTACGACTCCGCGCCGGAGGCGGTGGAGTCGGTGCACTCGATGATGCGGCAGTCGGTGGCCGCGGTGCCGGACGGACTGGCGGTGTCCACGGTGTCGATGTCGGACGAGTACGACCCGGTCGCCATGTGGCTGCGGGCCAACTCCCGTCCCTTCTTCGACCGTGACGCCCACGCCGCCGCCCCGGCGGCGGCTCCCGGACACGGCTACGGCTACCCCCGCCCCTACTGACACGGCCCCTCCGGTGCCGTCCCCGCCTCCTCGGCGGCCGGTGGTTTCGTCCGGTATCAATGCTTTGACCTGCACTGTCGCTGTTTCGGGCGCCAGGGTCTCAGGTCTATATCACCGACATGCGGACAGTTCACACCGATGGTTGGGCGCAGTACTGTTCGGGCGACCAGCAGTCAAACCGTCACCGACCCCTGAGGTGGAACATGCGAATAACCGGTTCCAGGGTCGTCCAGACGATCGCGGCGACCCTCGCGGTTGGTGTGATCGCCACTGGATGTGCCAGTGAACGAGGCGAGAAGGACGAAGGCAAGGGTGGGGAAACCTTCGTCTTCGGCGCCGCCGGAGACCCGGGCTCTCTGGACCCGGCGCTGGCCAGTGACGGTGAGACGTTCCGGGTCACCCGCCAGGCCTTCGAGGCGCTGATCGAGCACGAGCCGGGCGGCACCGAGCTGGTCGGCGGCCTGGCGAAGTCGTGGAAGCCCGACGAGAGCGGCACCGAGTGGACCTTCAACCTCCACGAGGGCGTGAAGTTCCACGACGGCGAGAAGCTCACCGCCGAGGCGGTGTGCAAGAACTACGACCACTGGTTCAACTGGACCGGTACGTACCAGGAGAGCGCGGTCTCCTACTACTGGCAGAAGATCTTCGGCGGCTTCGCGAAGAACGAGCACAAGGACACGCCCAAGGCCAACTACAAGGGCTGCGAGGCGAAGGACGAGCACACCGCCGTCATCAGCGTGCACGAGTCCACCGCCAACCTGCCCGGCGGCTTCTCGCTCCAGGCGCTGGCCATCCACTCCCCGAAGGCCATCGACGCCTACAAGAAGCAGGAGCTGAGCGGCGAGGGCGACGCCATCTCCTACCCCAAGTACAGCCAGGAGGCCGGCACCGTCGCGGGCACCGGCCCCTTCAAGATCGCCAAGTGGGACAAGGGCAACAAGGAAGTCACCCTCGAGCGGTTCGACGACTACTGGGGTGAGAAGGCCGGCGTCGAGAAGCTGGTCTTCCGCACCATCGCCGAGGAGTCCGCGCGCCGCCAGGCGCTGCAGGCCGGCAACATCCACGGCTACGACCTGGTCGCGCCCTCGGACGTGAAGACCCTGGAGAAGGAAGACTTCCAGGTCCCGGTCCGCGGCGTGTTCAACATCTTCTACATGGGCATGTCGCAGGAGGCGAACAAGGCCCTGAAGAAGAAGGACGTCCGCCAGGCGATCACCCACGCCATCGACCGCGAGAACGTCGTCAAGACGCAGCTGCCCGAGGGCGGCGTGGTGGCCACCCAGTTCATGCCGGACACCGTCGACGGCCACTCCGACAAGGTCGCCACCTACGAGTTCGACACGGACAAGGCCAAGGACCTGCTGAAGAAGGCCGGCGAGGAGAACCTCAAGGTCACCTTCTGCTACCCGACCGAGGTCACCCGCCCGTACATGCCCGCCCCGGCCGACATGTTCGAGCTGATGAAGGCCGACCTGGAGAAGGCCGGTGTCAAGGTCCAGCCCAAGCCCATGAAGTGGGCCCCGGACTACATCGACGCCACCGAGGCCGGCACCTGCGACCTGCACCTGCTGGGCTGGACCGGTGACTTCAACGACGCCTACAACTTCATCGGCACCTGGTTCGCCGGCTACGACAAGCAGTGGGGCTTCCGCGACGACAAGGTCTTCGACGCGGTGAAGAAGTCCAGCGCTGAGCCGGACGTCGCCAAGCGGGTGGAGCTGTACAAGAAGGCCAACGAGGCCATCATGGAGTACATCCCGGGCGTCCCGGTCTCCTCCTCCCCGCCGTCCATCGCGTTCGCCAAGGACGTCAACCCCCCGAAGGTCTCCCCGCTGACGCAGGAGAACTTCGCCGAGGTCTCCTTCAAGTAAACGCATGACCGCGCGCAGGTCCGCCCGGCCACGGCATCCGAAGTGGCCGGGCGGACCTGCCCATGAGGACCAAGAAAGGGGCATCGCGGGGTGTTGCGTCTCGTCGTACGAAGACTGCTCCAACTGATACCCACCCTGCTGGGCCTGTCCGTTCTGCTGTTCATCTGGCTGAACCGGCTGCCCGGCGGACCCGCAGCGGCCATGCTCGGCGAGCGTGCGACCGAGGCGGACAGGGCCCGCATCGAGGCGGCCCTCGGGCTCGACCAGCCCGTGTGGGTCCAGTACGGCCGCTTCCTCAGGCGGCTGTCCGAGCTGGACCTGGGCGTCTCCACCCAGACCGGCCAGCCGGTGTGGGACGAGTTCACCCGGGCGTTCCCCGCCACGGTGGAGCTCGGCATCTCGGCCATGATCATCGCCATCGCCGTCGGTATCCCGCTGGGCTACTTCGCCGCCCGCCGGCGCGGCAGCTGGCTGGACGTCACCGCGGTCTCCGGCTCCCTGGTGGGCATCTGCATCCCGGTGTTCTTCCTGGCCTTCCTGCTCAAGGCGCTCTTCGCCGTCAAGCTCGGCTGGTTCCCCAGCTACGGCCGCCAGACCACCGGCATCGACGCCACCGAGGTCACCGGCTTCTACGTCCTGGACGGCATCCTCACCGGCGAGTTCGACGCGGCCTGGGACGCGGTGAGGCACCTGGTGCTCCCGGCCCTGGCGCTCTCCTCGATCCCGCTGGCCATCATCACCCGTATGACCCGGGCCAGCGTGCTGGAGGTGCTCGGCGAGGACTACGTGCGCACCGCCGAGTCCAAGGGGCTGAGCCGCCAGGTGGTGCGCGGCCGCCATGTGCTGCGCAACGCGCTGCTGCCGATCGTCACCGCCGTCGGCCTGCTCACCGGCGGTCTGCTGTCGGGCGCGGTGCTCACCGAGTCGGTCTTCGCCTTCGGCGGCATCGGCTCGTTCATCAAGACCGCCATCGACGAGCGCGACTACCCGGTCCTGGTGGGCTTCATCATGTTCATCGCGGCTGCGTACGTCGTCATCAACCTGCTGGTTGACCTCGCATACAGCCTTATCGACCCGAGAGTGCGGGTGCACTGATGAGCACCAAGACCGACAAGATCGACCGGCTCGCCGAGCTCACCGCCTCCACCGAGACCTCCACGGGCGCCAGTCTGTGGGTCGAGGCCTGGCGCAGGCTGAAGGCCAGCAAGATGGCCGTGATCGGCGCGTGCATCATCGGTGTGTTCGTGGTGGTCGCGATCGTGGGCCCGTGGGTCGCCCCGTACAGCCCCACCGCGCAGCTGTGGCGCGGTGAGGTCCTCACCAACCAGAACGTCTTCGTCGGCCCCCGCGCCGAGAACTGGCTCGGCCTGGACCACCTGGCCCGCGACGAGTTCTCCCGGATGCTGGTGGGAGCCCGCCAGACCCTGCTGGTCGGCATCGTCGCCACGCTGCTGGGCTTCACCGTCGGCGCGCTGATCGGCGGCGCCTCGGGCGCCGCCCTGGTGCTGGGCGGCAAGGCCGGCCGCCGGATCGACACCGCCGTGATGCGTGTCATCGACATCATGCTGGCGCTGCCCTCGCTGCTGCTGGCCGTGTCCGTCGCGGCGGTCCTGGGCCAGTCCCTGACCACCGTGATGATCGCGGTGGGCGTGGTGCAGATCCCCATCTTCGCCCGGCTGCTGCGCGGCGCCATGCTGGCGCAGGGCGGCTCGGACTACGTGCTGGCCGCCCAGGCGCTCGGAGTGCGCAAGCGGCGCATCGCGCTCGGCCATGTGCTGCCCAACTCGCTGAGCCCGGTGATCGTCCAGGCCACCCTGAGCCTGGCCACCGCCATCATCGAGGCGGCGGCGCTGTCCTACCTCGGCCTGGGCAACCCCGACGCCGCCGAGCCGGAGTGGGGCGTCATGCTGGCCCAGGCGCAGAAGTACTTCGACAGCGCACCGATGCTCGCGGTCTACCCCGCGCTGGGCATCATCGTCACCGCGCTCGGCTTCACCCTGCTGGGCGAGGCGATGCGGGAAGCCCTCGACCCGAAACTGCGGAGTTGATCACATGGCCCTGCTTTCCGTGGACGAACTGACCGTCACCTTCACCCAGCGCGGCCGCCGCGACGTGAAGGCCGTGTCGGGGGTGTCCTTCGACGTCGACCAGGGCCAGGTCGTCGGCCTGGTCGGCGAGTCGGGCTGCGGCAAGTCCGTCACCTCGCTGGCCCTGATGGGACTGCTGCCCCCCAGGGGCGTGAGGACCGGCGGCCGTGCCGACTTCGACGGCACCGACCTGCTGACCCTGAGCCCGAAGAGGATGCGCGACCTGCGCGGCTCCCAGATGGCGATGATCTTCCAGGATCCGCTGTCCTCGCTGAACCCGGTGGTCCCCATCGGGATCCAGGTCACCGAGATCCTGGCCCGGCACCGGGGGATGAAGGGCGAGGCCGCCCGCAGGGAGGCCGCCTCGCTGCTGGAGCGGGTCGGTATCCCCGACCCCACCCGGCGGCTGAAGGAGTATCCGCACCAGCTCTCCGGCGGCATGCGCCAGCGCGCCCTGATCGCCATGGCGGTGGCCTGCGCGCCGCGGCTGCTGATCGCCGACGAGCCGACCACCGCGCTGGACGTGACGATCCAGGCCCAGATCCTGGAGCTGCTCAAGGAACTGGTCGACCAGGAGGGCACCGCCCTGCTGATGATCACCCACGACCTGGGCGTGGTCGCCGGCCTGTGCGACCAGGTCAACGTGCTCTACGCGGGCAAGGTGGTGGAGTCCGCCGAGCGGCGCGAGCTGTTCGAGGCGCCGACCCACCCGTACGCCAACGGGCTGCTGGGATCCATCCCCCGGCTCGACGCGCCGCGCGGCGAGCCGCTGAGGCCGGTGCGCGGGTCCATCAACGACACGATCGCCTGGGCTGACGGCTGCGCCTTCGCCCCCCGGTGCGACCACTACACGCTGGAGTGCCTGGAGGGCGCCCCGGAGCTGGGCGAGCCCCGCAAGCCCGGACACCAGGTGCGGTGCGTCAACCCGGTGCTCTCCGGGGGCGCCGCCGATCTGCGCAAGTCCGCGCTGCCCGAGCCGGACGAAGTGCCCGGCGCCGACGCCGAGGCCGAGGGCGGGCCCGCGGGGGACGAGCCGGTGGAGAAGACCGAACCGGTGGAGAGGACCGCCGCGGTGGAGAAGGACGCGGCGGTCGGCACGGCCGGCACGGCCGAGAAGGAGGCCGGAGCATGAGCCTGCTCCAACTGAACGGTGTGAAGGTCCACTTCCCGGTGAAGAAGGGCATCCTCTTCGACCGCACGGTCGGTCACGTCTACGCCGTCGACGGTGTGTCGCTCTCCGTCGAACCCGGTCAGACGTACGGCCTGGTGGGCGAGTCGGGCTGCGGCAAGACCACGCTGGGCCGGGCGGTCCTGCGGCTGGTGGGCATCACCGACGGCGAGGTCGTCTTCGACGGCACCGATCTGGCGAAGCTGCCGGACGAGGAGATGCGCCGCTTCCGCCGCCGGCTCCAGATGGTCTTCCAGGACCCGCTGGGCAGCCTCAACCCCCGGCAGAACATCGAGTCGATCCTCTCCGAGGGCATGGAGGCCCACGGCATCGGCGCGGACCAGGCCGAGCGCCGCGAGAGGATCCGGAAGATCCTGGCGAGGGTCGGGCTGCCGGCAGGCGCGCTCTCCCGCTACCCGCACGAGTTCTCCGGCGGGCAGCGCCAGCGCATCGGCATCGCCCGTGCGCTGGTCCTGGAACCGGACGTGATCATCTGCGACGAGCCGGTCTCCGCGCTGGACGTCTCCATCCAGGCGCAGGTGATCAACCTGCTGGAGGAACTCCAGAAGGAGATGGGGCTGACCTATGTGGTCATCGCCCACGACCTGGCCGTGGTGCGGCACATCTCCGACGTCGTCGGGGTGATGTACCTGGGCTCGCTGGTGGAGGAGGCGCCCAGCGACACGCTGTACGCCGAGCCCCGGCACCCGTACACCCGGGCGCTGATGTCGGCCGTGCCGGTGCCCGACCCGGAGGTCGAGGACAACCGCGAGCGCATCCTGCTCACCGGTGACCTGCCCTCCCCGGCGAACCCGCCGGCGGGCTGCCGCTTCCACACCCGCTGCCCGTGGAAGCAGGACACGCTCTGCGCGACCGACCGCCCCGAGCTGCGCGACCTGGGCGGCGGGCACAGGGTGGCCTGCCACTGGGCCGAGGAGATCGCCGACGGCCGGATCAGCCCCACGCACAACGCGGCCCAGGTCGTCCCGGCCGGGCACGAGGGGCACGGCGGGCACGCCGAGCACTCCGAGCCGGCCGAGGCCGTGAAGACGGAGAAGGCCGCGACCGCGGCCGAGTGAGCCGCGCGCCGTGCTCTTCGGCGCCCCGGGCGCCGCGTATCGCCCCCGCACCGCCCGCCTCCCGCCCGATGGGCGCGGAGGCGGGCGGTGCGGCGCCTGCGGCACCTGTTACAACCGGGGGGTGGATCTGTTCACCCCTTCCGTCCAGCACTGGCTCGACCTGGCCGGGATCTTCGTCTTCGCCGTCTCCGGCGCGCTGCTCGCCGTCCGCAAGAACTTCGACGTCGTCGGCATGGCGCTGCTGGCCTCGGTCACCGGGCTGGGCGGCGGGCTCTTCAGGGACCTGGTGATCGGGGCGGTGCCCCCGGCCGCCTTCACCGACCTCGGCTATCTGCTGACCCCGCTGGCCGCCACGGTGCTGGTCTTCTTCCTCCATCCGCAGGTGGAGCGGATCAACCGGGCGGTGATGGTCTTCGACGCGGCCGGGCTCGGCCTGTTCTGCGTCACCGGCACGGTCAAGGCGTACGCCTACGGGCTCGGCCTGACCGCCTCGGTCGTCATGGGGCTGGCCACGGCCGCCGGCGGCGGCGTGCTGCGCGACGTCCTGGCCAACGAGGTGCCCTCACTGCTGCGCTGGGACCGGGAGGTCTACGCCGTGCCGGCCGTCGTCGGGGCGGCGGCGGTGGCGCTGCTGATCAGGGCCGGGGAGCTGAACGGGGTGACCAGCGGCGCGGCGGCGGCCCTCGCCTTCGTCCTGCGGCTGCTGGCCCTGCGCTACAACTGGCGCGCGCCGAGGGCCTGGCACCGCCGCAGCCGGCGGACCGAGGAGAACGAGGAGGGGGGCTGAGCGGATGCCCGGGCAAGCGGGGGACGGCCCTGACGCGACTTGGCTACTAGCCGGTAATAAAAGCCTGTACCGTGTACTGCCATGACCGAGGCAACCATCGGTACCAGCGCGTTCGATCGCGACACGGCCGTCACAGCGCAGGGGGAGGGCGTCTACGGCGCCGAACTCTCCGCCCAGTGGACCATCGGGCACGCCGTCAACGGCGGCTACCTGCTGGCCCTGCTCGGCCGGGCCCTCGGCGACGCACTGCCGCACCCCGACCCCTTCACCATCACCGCGCACTACCTCACCGCCTCCCGGCCCGGCCCGGCGACCGTGCGCACCACCGCCGTACGCGCCGGCCGGACCCTGTCCACCGGCGCGGCCTCCCTGCTCCAGCGGGACGAGGACGGGCGGGAGGTCGAGCGCATCCGCGTGCTGGCGAGCTACGGGGACCTGGCCGCGCTGCCCGACGACGTCCGCACCAGCGCCAAGCCGCCGCAGATCCCGCCGTACGAGAGCTGCCTCGGGGCCAGGGACGGCATGGACCCGTCCGCCGTCCCGCCCATCACCCACCAGATCGACCTGCGCCTGGACCCGGCCACCGTGGGCTGGGCGGTCGGCGCTCCCAGCGGGCGCGGCGAGATGCGCGGCTGGTTCGGGCTGGCCGACGGTCGCGACCACGACCCGCTCTCCCTGCTGCTGGCGGTGGACGCCCTGCCGCCCACCGCCTTCGAGCTGGGCCTGTCCGGCTGGGTGCCGACGGTGGAGCTGACCGTCCACGTCCGCCGCCGCCCGGCCCCCGGGCCGGTGCGGGTGGCGATCACCACCCGCAATCTGGCCGGCGGCTTCCTGGAGGAGGACGCCGACGTCTGGGACAGCGAGGACCGGCTGGTCGCACAGTCCCGGCAGCTCGCCCGCGCCCTGCCGGCCTGAGCCCCGCCGGTCCGGTCCCCGCCGGTTTGATCCCCGCCGGTTTGAGCGCGGACCGGACCGCCCCCGTCGCGCGATCCGCGGCCCGTCCCCCCTTGCCGGAGGGGGACGGGCCGCTTCCGCATGCGGCGGGCGGCGCGGGGCACACGTGATGACGTCGCCCCGATGCCCCGGCACCCGCCGCGACCGGCGCGAACGCGGTGCGCGACCGGACCGGCGGGGCCGGCGGCACGGGAGTGGCGGAGCCCTTCACGGGTAGCCTGAAAAGGGACGAATGGCGTGAATGGCGCCACATGCGGCAAAGCTCCCCCGTGAGAGAAGTGAAGGTGGTCAACGGATGTACGCCGTGAAGAGCACACTGCCCGACCAGGACCTCAAGGTCGTCGGAGAGGCGCTGCAGGGCGCACTGGTGGACCTGGTCGATCTGTCGCTGGTGGCCAAGCAGGTCCACTGGACCGTGATCGGACCGCGGTTCCGCTCCATCCACCTCCAGCTCGACGAGGTCGTGGACACCGCGCGCACCTACTCCGACACCGTCGCCGAGCGCGCCGCGGCCCTGGGCCTGGCCCCCGACGGCCGTGCCTCCGCCCTCGCCTCCGGCAGCGCCATCACCGGGGTGGACAGCGGCTGGCACCAGGACGACAAGGCCGTCGAGGTCATGGTCGGTGCGCTGGCCTCGGTGGTGAACCGGATGCGCGAGCGCATGGACGCCACGGAGAAGCCCGACCCGGTGACCCAGGACATCCTCATCTCGATCATCGCCGACCTCGAGAAGCACCACTGGATGTTCCAGGCCGAGCACAAGGGCGGCTGAGGACGTCCCCGGGGACGTCCGGGGACGTCCGGGACGTCCCGCCCGCCCCCGGGCCGGGCGGGACGGAAGGAGCGAGGACCGGCCAGTCGGCCGGTCCTCGCTCTCGTCCCGGCCCGGGCGGCTCGTAGAATCGGTTAACCATGGCCTACCTTGACCACGCCGCCACCACCCCCATGCTTCCGGAGGCGGTGCAGGCGATGACCGCCCAGCTCGGCCTCGCCGGCAACGCCTCCTCCCTCCACGCGGCGGGAAGGCGGGCCCGCCGCACGGTGGAGGAGGGGCGCGAGGCCCTCGCCGCGGCGCTGGGCGCCCGGCCGAGCGAGGTGGTCCTCACCTCCGGCGGCACCGAGGCCGACAACCTCGCGGTCAAGGGCCTGTACTGGGCCCGGCGCGCGGCCGACCCCGCCCGCACCCGCGTCCTGGCCAGCCCCGTGGAGCACCACGCCGTCCTCGACGCCGTCCACTGGCTCGCCGACCACGAGGGCGCCCGGGTGGAGTGGCTGCCGGTCGACTCCCTGGGGCGGGTCCACCCCGAGGCGCTGCGCGAGGCGGTGGGGGAGAAGCCCGAGGACGTCGCCCTGATCACCGTGATGTGGGCCAACAACGAGATCGGCACCCTCCAGCCCACGGCCGAACTGGCCGCGACCGCCGCCGAGTTCGGCATCCCGATGCACGCGGACGCCGTCCAGGCCGTCGGCCAGGTGCCGGTGGACTTCGCCGCCTCCGGCCTGGCCGCGATGACGGTCAGCGGCCACAAGATCGGCGGCCCGTACGGCATCGGCGCGCTGCTGCTGGGCAGGCAGTGGTCCCCCACGCCGCTGCTGCACGGCGGCGGCCAGGAGCGCGACGTGCGCTCCGGCACCCTCGACGTGCCCGCCGTCGCCGCCTTCGCGGTCGCCGCACGGCTGGCGGCCGAGCGGCGCGAGGAGTTCGCCCGGGAGATCGGCGCGCTGCGGGACGCACTGGTGGCGGCCGTGACCGAGGCCGTGCCGGACGCCGTCCTGGGCGGCGACCCCGACCCGGCCGGGCGGCTGCCCGCCAACGCGCACTTCTCCTTCCCCGGCTGCGAGGGCGACTCGCTGCTGCTCCTGCTGGACGCCCAGGGCATCGAGTGCTCCACCGGATCGGCCTGCACCGCCGGCGTCGCCCAGCCCAGCCACGTCCTGCTGGCCACGGGCACCGACCCGGAGCTGGCCCGGGGCACCCTGCGCTTCTCCCTGGGGCACACCTCCACCAGGGCGGACGTGGACGCGGTGGCCGCCGCCATCGGCCCGGCGGTGGAGCGCGCCCGCAGCGCCGGGCTGTCGTAGCCGTACCCGGCCGTACCCAGGCCGTACCCGCCGCTGCAGCCGGACTCGAGTCCGGCTGCAGCGGCGTCTGTGACCCTGTCCGAAACCGGTCTGTGCCGTCGACCGCGCGAGTACGGTGTACGCGTTTCCCCGGCTCGGTCACCACCGGCACCGCCCCGCGCGGGTCGGCTCTCCAGCCTGCCCGAGGCACGACCACCACCGCGACTCGCAGCAAGGGAGAGCCGGATGCCCACCGATACCTCCAGTCCCCGGCCGCCGCACACCGCCGACGGCCACGACACGATCCAGGTGCGCGGCGCCCGGGAGAACAACCTCCGAAACGTCTTTCTGGACATTCCCAAGCGCCGTCTGACGGTCTTCACCGGCGTCTCCGGATCCGGTAAGTCCTCGCTGGTCTTCGGCACCATCGCCGCGGAGTCGCAGCGTCTGATCAACGAGACGTACACCGCCTTCGTCCAGTCGTTCATGCCGAGCCTGGGCCGCCCGGACGTCGACGGCCTGCACAACCTGAGCGCCGCCATCGTCGTCGACCAGGAGCGGATGGGCGCCAACTCACGCTCCACGGTCGGCACCGCCACCGACGCCCACACCATGCTGCGGATCGTCTTCAGCCGGCTCGGCACCCCGCACATCGGCACCTCCAGCGCCTTCAGCTTCAACAGCGCCGAGGGCATGTGCCCGGACTGCGAGGGCATCGGCCGGGTCTCGGACATCGACGTCGGCCAGGTCGTGGACCGGGAGCGCTCCCTGAACGACGGGGCGATCACCGCCCCCGGGTTCACCGTGGGCTCGTGGTTCTGGAAGGTCGTCACGGGCTCGGGCCTCTTCGACCCCGACACTCCGCTGAGGGACTTCACCCCCGCCCAGTGGGAGGACCTCCTCCACAAGCCCGCCACCAAGATCAAGACGGGCGGCGGGACGATCACCTACGAGGGCCTGGTGACCAAGATCCGGCGCACCTACCTCTCCAAGGACCGCGAGTCGATGCAGCCCCACATCCGGGCCTTCACCGACCAGGCGGTGATCTTCACCGACTGCCGCGCCTGCGGCGGCGCGCGCCTGAACGCCGCGGCCCTCTCCTCGAGGATCGGCGGCGTCAACATCGCCGAGTGCTCCGCGATGCAGATCAGCGACCTGGCCGAGTTCGTCGCGGGCATCGAGGACGAATCCGTGGCCCCCCTGCTGGCGGGCCTGCGGCAGCTGCTGGACTCGCTGGTCGAGATCGGGCTGGGCTACCTGAGCCTGGACCGCACCTCCGGCAGCCTCTCGGGCGGCGAGGCGCAGCGGGTGAAGATGGTCCGCCACCTCGGCTCCTCCCTCACCGACGTCACCTACGTCTTCGACGAGCCCACCACCGGCCTGCACCCGCACGACATCCAGCGGATGAACAACCTGCTGCTGCGCCTGCGCGACAAGGGCAACACCGTCCTCGTCGTCGAGCACAAACCCGAGGTCATCGCCATCGCCGACCACGTCGTCGACCTCGGCCCCGGCGCCGGGACGGCCGGCGGGGAGATCGGCTACAGCGGTGACGTGGCCGGGCTGCGCGCCTCCTCCACCCTGACCGGCCGGTACCTGGAGCACCGGGTCCGGCTGCGCGAGGACGTGCGCACCCCGGGCGGGCACCTGCCCGTCAGGGGCGCGCGGCGGCACAACCTCAAGGACGTGGACGTCGACATACCTCTGGGTGTGCTGACGGTGGTCACCGGAGTCGCGGGCTCGGGCAAGAGCTCGCTGATCCACGGCGCGCTGCCCGGCCGGGAGGGCGTCGTCGTCGCCGACCAGTCGCCGATCCGCGGCTCCCGCCGCAGCAATCCGGCCACCTACACCGGACTGCTGAACCACATCCGCACCGCCTTCGCCAAGGCCAACGGGGTCAGGGCCGCGCTGTTCAGCGCCAACTCCGAGGGCGCCTGCCCCGCCTGCAACGGCGCCGGCGTCGTCTACACCGACCTGGCCATGATGGCCGGGGTGGCCTCGGTCTGCGAGCAGTGCGAGGGCAGGCGCTTCACCCCCGACGTCCTCACCCACAAACTGCGCGGCAAGGACATCAGCGAGGTCCTGGGCATGTCGGTGGCCGAGGCCCACGAGTTCTTCCCCTCCGGCCAGACGCACACCGTGCTGGGCCGCCTCGTCGACGTCGGCCTGGAGTACCTCAGTCTGGGGCAGCCGCTGAACACCCTCTCCGGAGGCGAGCGGCAGCGCCTGAAACTGGCCGTCAACATGGCGAGCAAGGGTGCGGTCTACGTACTGGACGAGCCGACCACCGGTCTCCACCTGGCGGACGTGGACCAGCTGCTGGCCCTGCTGGACCGGCTGGTGGACGAGGGCAACACGGTCATCGCCATCGAGCACCACCAGGCCGTGATGGCCCGCGCCGACTGGCTGATCGACCTCGGCCCGGGCGGCGGCCACGACGGCGGCCGGATCGTCTTCACCGGCACCCCGGCCGAGCTCGTCGCCAAGGGCGACACCCTGACCGCCCTGCACCTGCGCGAGTACGTGGAGGCCGGCGTGTAGGCCACGGGAGGGCCGGCCCGTCCCCGCCGGGGGAGGGCCGGCCGCCCCCGGCTCACGCCCGGTGGGTCACGCCTCGCGGACGGGGACGTCCCGCACCATCCGCATGTACCGCTCCCAGTCCCAGTGCGGCCCGGGATCGGTGTGGTCGGTGCCGGGCACCTCGACGTGGCCGATGACGTGCTCGCGGTCCCGGGGCAGGCCGTACCGGTCGCATATCCCGGCCGTCAGCGCCGCCGACGCCCGGTAGGTGGCGTCGGTGATCGTCTCCGGGCGGTCCACGAAGCCCTCGTGCTCGATGCCGACGCTGCGCTCGTTGTACTCGCGGTTGCCCGCGTGGTACGCCACGTCCAGCTCCCGCACCATCTGCGTCACCTTCCCGTCGGAGGTGCGCACCACGTAGTGCGTCGCGGCGCGGTGGGACGGGTCCTGGAAGACCTTCAGGGCCACCGCGTAGGGGCCCTGGATGACGTGCACCACCACCCGGTCGATGGTGTAGTCGTAGGGCCGGTCGGCCCGCCGCCAGTTCGCCTCGGACGCCGGCACCCAGTCCGCCCCGGGGTGGTCCACCTCGCCCTCGGTGCGCGGCCGGTCCACACCCGGCACCTTCCACCACGTCCGGGCCAGATCGTCGCGGGCCGCGTACCCGAGGGCGCCCAGTCCCACCGCCGCCCCGCCGACCAGCAGGGCGCGGCGGCCCACCGGCCGCCCCTTCCCGTCCGCCCGGCGGTGTCCGGGGGCATCTTTCTCGCTCACGGCGAGCACAACGCCCGGGAACACCCGTACGGTTCCATCGGGCCGCGCCCGGACCCGTACCCTGGAGGGCGCTATGACTGACACGACCGGTGCGCCCGCCCCCGCCCCCCGCCTCCGCGTCCTCGCCGCCATGTCCGGCGGCGTGGACTCCGCCGTCGCCGCCGCCCGCGCGGTGGAGGCGGGCCACGACGTCACCGGCGTCCACCTCGCCCTCTCGGCGAACCCGCAGTCCTTCCGCACGGGCGCCCGCGGCTGCTGCACGGTCGAGGACTCCCGCGACGCCCGCCGCGCCGCCGACGTCATCGGCATCCCCTTCTACGTGTGGGACCTGGCCGAGCGCTTCCGCCAGGACGTGGTGGAGGACTTCGTCGCCGAGTACGAGGCCGGCCGCACCCCCAACCCCTGCCTGCGCTGCAACGAGAAGATCAAGTTCGCCGCGCTGCTGGACAAGGCCCTGGCACTGGGCTTCGACGCGGTGTGCACCGGCCACTACGCCACCGTCGTCGTCCGCGAGGACGGCGCCCGCGAGCTGCACCGCGCCACCGACATGGCCAAGGACCAGAGCTATGTGCTGGGCGTGCTGGACGAGCGGCAGCTCGCCCACGCCATGTTCCCCCTCGGCGACACCGCCACCACCAAGGAGGAGATCCGCGCCGAGGCCGAGCGCCGGGGCCTGGCGGTGGCGAAGAAGCCCGACAGCCACGACATCTGCTTCATCGCCGACGGCGACACCCAGGGCTTCCTGGCCAGGCACCTGGGCACCGCCGAGGGCGACATCCTCGACGAGGACGGCAACAAGCTCGGCACCCACTCCGGCGCGTACGGCTTCACCGTCGGCCAGCGCAAGGGCCTGCGCATCGGCCACCCCGCCCCCGACGGCAAGCCGCGCTACGTGCTGGACATCTCCCCGGTGGACAACACCGTCACCGTCGGCCCGGCCTCCGCACTGGACGTGGTCGCGCTGCGGGCCATCCGCCCCCGCTGGTGCGGCACCCCGCCCACCGGGCCGGGCACCTACACCGCCCAGCTGCGCGCCCACGGCGGCGAGACGCCGGTGACGGCGGAGCTGGTCGGCGGTCCGGACGGCGACGAGCTGAAGGTGGCCTTCACCGAGCCGGTGCGCGGCGTCGCCCCGGGCCAGGCGATCGTCCTCTACGACGGTACCCGCGTGGTCGGCTCGGCCACCATCGCCGCCACCGAGCGCCGCCGGGCGGCGGCCGTCAGCTGAAGCTGACGTTCCGGTAGCGCTGCTCTGGATGGGGTCTTAGGCTGCCTGACGCGGGTAACCCGTACAGGAGAACCTATGACGGTCGCCGAAGAGCCGTCTCGTGAGGAGGTCGGCCGTGCTGCTCAGCTTCCGGGTGGCCAACCACCGGTCGATCCGTGACGAGCAGGAGCTGTCACTGGTGGCCACCGAGTTCAACGAGGGCACCGGGCGCGACACCGGTGTCCGTATCGAAGGCAAACCGGTCTCGGCGCTCCCGGTGATCGGGCTGTTCGGCGCCAACGGCTCGGGCAAGTCCAACGCGCTGAGCGCCATGCGCTTCATGCGCACGGCCGTACTGGACTCCGTCGCGGACTGGGCCAAGGAGCCGGGCGTGCCGCGCGAGCCCTTCGAACTCGACCCCGAGGCGCGGGAGGAGACCAGCCTCTTCGAGGTGGACCTGCTGCTCGGCCGCGACCCGGTCCGCTACACCTACGGCTTCGAGGTCTCCGACGAGCGGGTCGAGGCCGAGTGGCTGCACGCCTACCCCTCCGGCCGGCGCCAGGTCTGGTTCGACCGGGAGGCCGAACGCCCGGAGGAGGAGGGCGGCGAGTTCAGGTTCCCCGGCACCGGCCTCGGAGGCCGAAAGGAGGAGCACACCGCCATCACCCGCCTCACCCGGCCCAACGCCCTGTTCCTGACCGCCGCCGCGACGCTGAACCACCCCCGCCTGTCGGCCCTGCACCGGTGGTTCAGGGACAACCTGTGGCTGGTCACCTCGCACAAGGATGTACCCGCCCGCACTCGGTGGACCAGGGAGCGTCTCACGGCCGGGGACGCCGGCCCGCACTTCCGCGAACGCCTGGAGCGGCTGCTGGTCAGGGCGGACCTGGGCATCACCGGCCTCACCACCGACCCGGACACCGGGGAGGTCCAGCTCCTGCACCGCACCCGCGACGGCGGCACCCGGCCACTGGACTTCATGCGGCAGGAGTCCCTGGGCACCCACGCCTGGTTCGCGTTCCTCGGCCCCCTGCTGCGCGTCCTGGACCGGGGCGGCACGCTGCTGGCCGACGAACTGGACTCCAGTCTGCACCCCCGCCTGGCGGCGGAGGTCGTCCGCATGTTCCAGAGCGAGGACGCCAACCCGCGCACCGCCCAGCTGATCTTCACCACCCATGACGCGACGCTGCTCGGCCCGTCCGTCGCGGAACGGCCACTCGACCGCGACCAAATCTGGATCACCCTGAAGGACGTGACGGGGGAGAGCGCGCTGTATCCGCTCACCGCCGCGCGGAAGGCCCGCAAGGACGAGAACCTGGAGCGCCGCTATCTCCACGGCCACTACGGCGGAGTCCCCCGGCTCACCGCGGGCGAGCTGGCCCGGGAGATCGCCGTTCTCGAAGAGGAGCTGAAGGCGACAGCGTGAGCGGCAGGGGGAAGAGGGAACAGGAGCGGCAGCGCGGCGGCGGCCGGGGCCGCAGGCGGGAACGGCCTGTCGGCGGCCCGGCACGCCGCCCGGTCACCTCCTACGGCGACCGGTCGCAGCGGGTGGTCTACATCGCCTGCGAGGGGACGAAGACCGAACACGACTACCTGCGGCTCCTCAACACCACCTACGGCGACCGCCCCGGGAAGCAGCCCTTCCACCTGCACTACATCGGCGACACCAACGGGCTGCGCCCCGAGGAGACCGTCGACCGGGTGCTGGAGGAGGCCGGCCCGGAGGACGAGAAGTGGGTCCTGTTCGACCGCGACGCGAAGGACAACCGCGACGCCGACATCCCCAGGGCCATGCGCAAGGCGCACGAGAACGGCGTCCAGGTCGGCCTCTCCCACCCCTCCTTCGAACTGTGGCTGCTGCTGCACTTCAAAAGCTGGACCAGCCAGGAGAACGGCCGCGACGACAAGGTCAAGGGCGAACTGCGCAGGCACAGGGACGCCAAGGGTTTCCAGGACTACGACAAGGCGTCCGGAGACCGGGGCAAGGGGCTGGGCGGGCAGCGCGGCCAGTCGCTGATCGGGCGCGAGAGGACCGCGATCCGCAACGCCCGCGGCCTGATCGGGCAGTGCCCGCACGGCGCCTGCTCCGCCAGGAGGGCCGACGCCGGACCGATCCGCCCGGGCGTCTCCGAGACGTACGGGAAGTGGGTGGCGCGCACCGGCCACGCAGCCGACTGCGACCCCCTCCGGCGGGACCCGTCCACTGAGGTGTGGCGCCTGCTCACCGCCCTGGACATCGGCACCGAGGGTCCTTGAGAACGCTTTGACCTGCCGTTTTCCCCTCCAGGCCCTGCTCCGTCTAGGCTGCGGAGGCTCCTTTCCGCAGACCCGAACCACCCAAGGACGGGACGGCCCGTGGCCAGACTCACCCTGCCCCAGCTCGAACGGCACCTGTTCTCGGCCGCCGACATCCTGCGCGGCCGGATGGACGCCTCGGAGTACCGGGACTACATCTTCGGGATGCTCTTCCTCAAGCGCTGCTCGGACGAGTTCGAACCGCGGTGGCGCCGGGTCTTCGAGCAGGCGCTGGAGCGCACGGGGAGCGAGGAGAAGGCCCTGGCACGGGCGAACGATCCCGACTCCTACGACGACCTGTACGTCCCGCCGCGCGCCCGCTGGTGGCCCGGCCCGCACTTCGACCCCGAGCGCCCCGGCCACCCGGCGCCCGGCATCTCCCGCCTGACGGAGAAGGTCGGCGAAGGACTCGACCAGGCGCTCTCGGCGCTCCAGGACAGCAACGAGGCCATCACCGGAGTCGCCTCGCACATCGAGTTCAACGGCCTGGTCGGCACCCGCCCCCGCTTCACCGACAACGAACTGCGCACCCTCGTCCGGCACTTCTCGCTGTACCGGCTGCGCAACGAGGACTTCGAGTTCCCCGACATGCTGGGGGCGGCGTACGAGTACCTGATCGGCCGGTTCGCCGACACCGCCGGCCAGAGCGGCGGCGAGTTCTACACCCCGCGCTCGGTGGTGCGGATGATGGTCCGCCTGGTCGATCCGCGCCCCGGCCAGACGGTCTACGACCCGTGCGCGGGTTCCGGAGGCATGCTCATCGCCGCTCGTGAGTACGTGGAGGAGCACGGCGGCAACCCCCAGGAGCTGATGCCTTACGGCCAGGACAAGAACGGCGCCTCCTGGTCCATGGCCACCATGAACATGCTGCTGCACGGCATCACCGAGTTCGAGCTGAAACACGGCGACACCCTTGCCGAGCCGCTGCACCTGGACGAGCACGACCGGTTGAGGAAGTTCACCAAGGTCCTCTCCAACCCGCCCTTCTCCCTGAACTACGACGCGGCCATGGTCGCCAAGGCGGACAAGGACCACGGGGAGCGGATGCGCTGGGGCTGGGCCCCGGAGAACGGCAAGAAGGCCGACCTGATGTTCGTCCAGCACATGGTGTCGGTGCTGGAGGAGGACGGCGTCGCCGCCACCGTCATGCCGCACGGCGTGCTGTTCCGGGGCGGTGAGGAAGGCAAGATCCGCAGGAGGCTGCTGGAGGACGACGTCATCGAGGCGGTCATCGGTCTCGGCCCCAACCTCTTCTACGGCACCGGCATCCCCGCCTGCATCCTCGTCCTGCGGCGGCCCCACCGGAAGGAGGGCGACCGGAAGGGGAAGGTGCTGTTCATCAACGCCGACCGGGAGTACACGCCGGGCCGCAACCAGAACGAGCTCGGCCCCCAGCACGCCGAGAAGATCGTCACCGTCTTCCAGAAGTGGCGGCCGATCCCCGGCTACTCGCGGATCGTGGAGCGCGATGAGCTGCTGAAGGCCGACGCCAACCTCAACGTCCGCCGCTGGGTGGACAACTCCCCGCCGCCCGAGCCCCAGGACGTACGGGCGCACCTGTACGGCGGCGTGCCCAGAGCCGAGGTCGAGGCGAAGGCGAAGCTCTTCGAGGCGTACGGCGTGGACGTGCGGACTCTCTTCGCGGAAGGGGAGAGCCGCGAGGGCCGGGAGGAGTGGGACGACGACTACTACGACTTCCTGCCGGAAGGCCCCGAGGCCACGGCCGCGCGTATCCCGGAACTGACGGCGGCACGTGAGGCGAAGCTGAGGGATGCCTACGGCACGTGGTGGGAAGAGCATGCGCCCCGGTTCGCCGAGCTGACCGAGCACCGGAAGCTGATGCGGCTGCGCGGCTCGCTGATGAGCGGCTTCACGAAGGCCGTGGGCGGGGCGGGGCTGCTGGACGAGTACACCACCGGCGGCATCATCGCCGACTGGTGGACGGCCAACCGTTATGACGTGAAAGCCCTGGCAGCCGGCGGTTTCGTGCGGGTACTGGAAGGCTGGATCGACTCGGTCGAGGCCATCGTGGAGCCGGCCGACGCGGGCGCGAGCGCGGGCAAGCGCAAGGCGGCCGTCTCGGCGGCCGACCGCCGCCGCGCGATGGACCATCCGGTGGTGCGCGAGCTGATCCCGGAGTTTCTGGGCGAGGTGGCCAGAGCGGACGCCGCCCTGGCGGATGCGGACACGGCGTACAAGACGGCGCTGGAAGCGCTGAAGGCAGCCACGGGCGACGATGCAGAAGAGGATGAGGACGTGGACGCCGGGGCGGACGCCGACGTGGACGAGGCCGCCGAGAAGAAGGCGGCCGACCCGGAGGAGATCGCCCGCCTGGATGCGGCCGTCGAACAGAAGAAGAAGGCCCGCACGGCAGCCTCGAAGAAGCGCCGCGACCTGGACAAGCGGTTCCTGAAGGACCTCAAGGCCGCGGCGGAGGTGGCCGCCGCGACGCCGGGCGACGCGGAACGCGTCGTGCTCGCCGTACTGGAACGGGATCTCGGCCAACGCCTCGACGCGGCGATCGCATCGGGACGGCGTGGCCTGGTCGCCGCGTTCCGCACCTGGGTGGACAAGTACGCCGTCTCGCTGGCCGAGCTGGAAGCGGACAGCGACAGCGCGGCTGGCGAGCTGACGGGATGGCTGAAGGAGCTCGGCTATGCGCGGTGAGGGTGAGACGGCGGCCGCTGAGCGGAACTGGCCCGGTAGCTGGCGCCGGGTGACGTTGGCGGAGGCCGGGCAGTGGCTGTCCGGAGGAACCCCGAGCACCTCCAATGAAGCGTTCTGGGGCGGAGACATTCCATGGATCAGCGGAGCGAGCCTGAAAGAGTTCCACCTGGCTAACTCGGACCGACGCCTGACTCGTCTGGGCGCTGTGAACGGATCTCGACTGGTGCCGAAAGGCGCCACGCTCTTCGTCGTGCGGGGCATGAGTCTGAAGTCGGAGTTCCGCATCGGTGTTGCCGAACGGGAGCTGGCGTTCGGCCAGGACTGCAAGGCGATCATCCCCGCTGATGGGATCGACCCATACTTCCTCGCCTACGCAATTCGGGTGCGCGCTCCTGAAATCTTGAGCATGGTTGAGGAGACCAGTCACGGTACGGGTCGTCTGGACACTGGACGCCTCAAAGGGCTTGAGATCCCCATTCCATCTATCACTGAGCAGCGACGGGTTGTTGCGACTCAGGTTGCTTTCGAGCGTCGCGTTGAAGTGATTGAGCGGCTTATGCAAAAGCAGGCATCTGTGTTGGATGCTCTGGTGAGCACTCTTCTTCATGAGAGTGCGCATGACTTCCGGACGCTGGATGATTTGAGCGATTCTATTATTCCTGGGATCACTCTCGGTTCGCATCGTGTTCCGCGTCGCAAACCTTCAGGTTACTTGCGAGTGGCCAATGTGCGGAAGGGGCGGATCAACGCCAGTGATCTCTCCTTTCTTGAGGCTGATGAAAAAGACCATGCGCGGTATGGCTTGGTCAACGGGGACATCCTTGTGGTGGAAGGGCATGCCGATCCTGACCAGATCGGGCGAAGCGCCGTAGTCGGGGAAGCGGAATCGGGTCTCCTCTACCAGAATCATCTTTTCCGTGTGAGGTTCACGGAGGTGCTGCCCGAGTTCGCGATGCTGTGGCTTAATTCTGCAACTGTTCGTTCCTATTGGAAAAAGCACTGCGCTACCAGTTCGGGGCTTTATACTCTTAATTCGAAGCTTTTGTCAAGGGTTCCGTTCCCTTGTGTTGAGTTCTCTGAACAGGAGCGGATTGTTGCTGCATGGAGGTCTGTAAAGAATTCGCTTGATGTGTTGAAGAAGGAGGCTGTCAAGCTCCGCATGGTCCAGAGGGCAGTTTGCGGTGATCTGCTGGGAGATAGATAGAAGCGCTCGCTTGTTAATTTCATCGGGGCTTTATTCTGGAAATGAAGGATCGGAAGGTGGCGCTGCTGGTCGTGATGACTTGTTCCGGTGTATTGCTGTCCCGGATCGCTATGTCGTCACCGTCGATGGCTATCTCGACACAGTTGTTGCCGCCGTTTCCGCAGTAAGACGACCTCTGCCAGGTAAGCTCGGGCATGTCCGTTCCTCTCACATCTCACGTGCGATGGACCAGATGAAGTCACGAGATTTCTTGGCGGGCAGTGCGATGCCCTCCATTATGTCCAGCACGGTTCGGTAGTTGGCGAGCGGCGTCGGGGAATCAACGAAGGCCGGGCCGTGCACCGTGTCGATGTGCACGGTATCCAATTCGGGAACCGGGCTCTCCGCGTACAGGATCGACTGGCCGGCGCTGGGGAAGCCGCCCGCGCTGAACGGGATGACCAGCAGCGTGACGTGATCGTGCTCCGTGACGTCGGCCAATCGCTTGAGTTGCGCGCGGGTGACGTCACGGCCGCCGAACTGCATACGCAAAGCGGCTTCGTGGATGATGCCGACGTACGGTGTCGGGTTCTCCCGCTCGAAGATCGCCTGCCGCCCGAGGCGGTGCGCCACGCGCAGTTCGACTTGCAGCCGGGGGAGCTTCGGAACGGCAAGTTCGAACATCGCCCGTGCGTGGTCCTCGGTCTGGAACAGGCCCGGTACGTGCACGGTCTGCGAGGTCCGGATGCGGGTGGCGTGGTGCTCGATCTCGGAGATGTCGAGGAAGCCGTCGGGCAGCTTGCCCCGGTACTCCTCCCACCAGTTGCGGTTTCTCCGGCTGCCGGCCATGGCGGCGAGTGCGTCGACAAGCGCCTGGTCCGGGCAGTGGTAGAGGCAGGCGAGCTGGCGGACGCGGTCCTCGCTGAGCCCGGTCCGGCCCGCTTCGATGTTGGAGATCATCGTGCGGTCGGCGCCGAGAAGTGCTGCTGCCTGCTGGGTTGAGATGCCCGCCTGTTCTCGCATGCGGCGGATCTCTGTGGCCAGGCGGCGCTGACGGCCGGTGGGGGCGTTCCTTGGTGCCATCTGTCCTCTCTCGCCGTGAGCCCGGCCAGTCTGCCAGCGCTGCATGAGGCGGTCTAGTGAGTCATTGGTGGGTTCACTCTTTCGTGAGTAGGTGACTCACGTGTGAGTTGTTTTCCTCTAGCGTGTGAGCCGCGCCACCGCGCCGTGTCGCCGAGCGCGTAGCGGAAGCGCACCGGTTCGCTCATGCCCGGGAGGGCGAAACGGCAGGCCACCGCTCACAGTTCGACGCACCGAGGACCGCGCGGTTCGCGCGTAACGCCCACCCGTCACCCGAGGCACGACCACACCTGACCCGGAGGAGCCGCGTGACCGCACTGCCGCTTCCGACCCCCTCGCCGATGCCGTTCGACCACCCCTGGGAGTACGAACTCCGCTTCCCCCGTGACCCGCGCGGCCCCGGGATCGCCAGAACCACCCTGCGCGCCGTCCTGGCCGCCCATGGACTGCACGACCTGACCTACCGGGCCGAGCTGCTGGCCTCCGAACTGGCCACCAACTCCGTGCGGTACGCCGAGCACAGCCCCGCCGTGCGGCTCCAGTGGTCCTACCCCGTCCTCCGCGTCAGCGTGTGAGACGCCGACCCGAAGATCCCCTCTCCCGTCCTGCCCCCGCCACCACCCGACCGGGAGAGCGGGCGAGGGCTGCTGATCCTGGACGTGCTGGCCGACAGGTGGGGCGGCTGTCCGGACGCCGGCGAACCGTCCGGAGGGACCGGAGGGAACGGGCCGGGCGGCAAGACCGTCTGGTTCGAGCTGCTCTGGGGTGAGCCCCCGCCCCCGTCCGACTTCGCGCCCGCCGCCTGACGAAGGGACAGGCATGCGTAACCGCCGCCCACCGGAGGTAGGGTTCCCCGTACCCGTCTCCGGTGGGCTCCGGGGCGGGCGGCGCCCGCCCCGCGCGGCAGGCGCGGTGAGGAACGGTGACGGGGAGACCGTTGGTGGGACAGCCGGAGTACGAGTACGTCGAGCGGCCATTAATCGAACAGCTCAAGGCGATGGGGTGGCAGCACCTCCGGGGCGCCCCGCCCGGCTCGCCCGAGTCCGGCCGGGACGGCTACGCCGACGCCGTCCTCGCCGGCCGATTCCGCGAGGCCGTACGCCGCATCAACCTCACCGACGACGGCCGCCCCTGGCTGACCCCTGAGCAGCTGGACCGCGTCCTGGCCATCGTGCTCGGCACCGCGCCCGGCCACACCGGCCGCGACGGCGTGGCCGGGAACCTCGCCGTCACCGAACTGCTCCGCAAGGGGATCGAATCCCGCTTCCTGCCCGGCTGGCGCAGGGACGAGGGGTTGCCCGAGCACGTCCGCCTGGTCGACTGGAATGGCGAGACCGAGGGCGGCAACGACTTCCTGGCCGTCTCGCAGTTGCGGATCGACCGGCGAGGCGGTTCGGGCCCGGAGTACGGCGTGCCCGACCTGGTGCTCTTCGTCAACGGCCTGCCGTGGGTGGTCATCGAGTGCAAGGCGCCCGGTCCCCTGGCGCTGGACCTCGCCGTCGAGCAGGTCATCGGGTACGCGGGTGCCTCCGCGTCCACCGCCGTGCCCGAGTTGGTCCGCTTCGCGCAGTTGCTCGTGGCCACCGACCGGGAGGGCGCCGAGGTCGGAACCGTCACCGCCGGGCCCGAGCACTTCGCCCCCTGGCGCACCGTCGAACCCGCCACCGAGGCACAGGTCAGGACCGAGGTCGGCAAACCGGAGACGGCCGGGGAGGACAAGCGTCCCCTGACCGCGCAGGAGGTGCTGGTGGCGGGCGCGCTGCGCCCCGCCCACCTGCTGGACCTGGTACGTGACTTCACCGCCCAGGCCGGGCACGGGACCCGAACCGTCAAGCTGGTCGCCCGCTACCAGCAGTTCCGCGCCGTACAGAAGCTGGCCCGCGGGCTCGCGAGGCGCAAGGCGACCGTGGACGCCGGGCGCGAGGCGGGGCACCGGGCCGGGGTGGTCTGGCACACGCAGGGCTCCGGCAAGAGCCTGACCATGGCGTTCCTGGTGCGCCGGCTGCGCAGCGACCCGGTCCTGCGCGGCCACAAGGTCGTGGTGGTCACCGACCGCATCGACCTGGAGAAGCAGATCACCGGCAGCCTCACCGGGGCGAGCGGCGACGACGTCCACCGCGCGTCCAGCGTCCGGGAGGCCCGCCGCTACCTCGCCGTGGACGTGCCCGACCTCACCCTGGTGACGATCCAGAAGGCGCGCAGGGACGAGGACGCGGACGACGGCGAGGAGGAGAAGCTCGCCGAGACCCCGGAGGAGAGCCGGGTCCACAACCGCGTCGCCAACCCCGGTCACGACATCGTCGTCCTGGTCGACGAGGCCCACCGCTCCCACCGCAGCTGGCAGCACGCCCGGCTGCGCGCCATGCTGCCCAACGCCGCCGTCGTCGGCTTCACCGGCACTCCCATCGTCAGCGGAGCGGTCAAGAAGTCCGAGGAGATCTTCGGGACCTTCGCCGACATCTACACCCTGCGGGACGCCGAGCGGGACGGCGCGGTGGTGCCGGTGCGCTACGAGGCGCACCACGTGCCGCTGGAGGTCGTGGAGAAGGCGCTCCTGGACGCCGACTTCGACGGCGAGGTGCCCTCCGATCCCGAGCAGCGCGAGCGGGTGCTGCGGCGCTTCGCCCGCCGCAAGGAGGTTCTGGAGGCCCCGAGCGTCATCGAGGCCAAGGCCGAGCACATCATGTGGCACTGGGCGAGGACCGCCCTGCCCGACCGGCTCGGCGCGCAGGTCGTCGCGGTCTCCCGGCTCGCCGCCGTCCGCTACCGCCGGGCCCTGCTGATCGCCCGAGACCGGTTGTTGGAACGGCTCGCCGCCATCGACTCGGACGTGGCCCACGACCCGATGGCCCATGAGCGAGCCGACGCGGAGCAGCGCGCACTGCTCGACCTGCTCCCGCACCGGCACGTCCTGGCGGAGATCGACGCGGCCGTGGTGATCTCCGAGACGGCGAAGACCAGGGATCCTGAGGAATGGGGGCGCTGGACGTCCAAGTCCCGCCACCAGGAGTACATCCGGAACTTCACGCAGGGCATCGCCGCTGCCGTCGGCACCGCCCCGGACCCCAGTTGGGAGGCGGACACCCACGGGGCGCCCGAGCCGGGACCGGACGGTGACAGCGGCACGGCCACCGGCGAAGCCTGGCACCAGGAAGGGCAGAAGGAAGGCCCCGCCGACGGCGGGGAGCGGCAGGCGCCGGAGGAGGACTCCGAGGCGCTGGGACCGCTGGCCTTCCTGGTGGTCAAGGCGATGCTGCTCACCGGCTTCGACGCTCCGGTGGAACAGGTCCTCTACCTCGACCGGGCCGTCTCCGGCGTCGAACTGCTCCAGGCCATCGCCCGCACCAACCGCCCGTACCCCGACAAGCAGTGGGGACAGGTGGTCGACTACGTCGGCATCGGCCGGGAGCTGGGCAGGGCGCTGGGCGAGTACGACCGTGAGCACCTGCGCCGGGTCTACGGCTACGAGGAGGCGCCCAGCGCCGAGCACCTGCGCGAGGACTACGAGGGCGAGCAGCCCACCGCCGAGCAGCAGCCCTGGCGCAAGACGGACGCCGCGGCCGACGACCTGCTCAGGGAACTCTCCGCCGGGGTGCGGGAACTCCTGGACGAGCGGGGCATCGGCTCGCTGGACGACGAGCGGCAGCGCGAGGACCTGCTGGCCGCGCTGGAGGACCCGCTGCTGCGGGCCCGGTTCGACGAGCGCGTGAGGGACTTCCTGGCCGCGCTCAACGCCGTACTGCCCCGGCCGCAGGCCCTCGCCTACGAGGACCTGGCACGGCGGCTCGGCGAGGTCCAGTACCTGGCCCGGCGCCGCTACCTCGACGGGCACGACCGGTTCAGCCCGCGCCGCTACGGCGCCAAGGTGCGGCAGCTCATCTCGCGGCACCTGCGGGTGACCGGCATCGAGGAGCGCATCCCGCCGGTGGAGATCACCGACCCCGTCTTCCTGGAGCGGGTCCGGGCGAACCGCGACCCGCGCGCCCGGGTGTCGTACCTGAGGAGTTCGCTGGAACTGCACATCACCGCGCGGCTGCGTTCCGACCCGGTGGTCTACGGGCGGTTCAGCGAGCGGCTGGAGCAGATCGTCCGCTCCATGAACGAGGACTTCGAGCAGGCAGCCTCGGCGATGGCCGACCTGGTGGACGAGGTCGTCCGGGCCGGCGAGGCCGAGGGCGAGGACGACGGCACCGGCCTGGATCCCTGGGCGGAGCAGCCGGTCCACCGGCTGCTGAAGCAGGCGCTGGAGGAGGGCGGGCAGGCACCGGCGCCGCCCGGTGCGGACCTGGTGGCGGCGACGCGGAACCTGACGGTGGAGATCGCCGGGATGGTCCGTCCGCCGCAGTTCGCGACGCTTCCGCTGGCACAGGACAAGGTGCGCAGGAGGCTGCGGCGTCTCCTGGAGGAGCACATGGCGATGGACTGGGACGCCACCGGAACGCTCGCCGGGAAACTGCTGGACGTCGCCCGTGAACGGCGTGAGGACTTCCTGCGGTACGGGCGGCGCCACGAGCAGGGCGACGGCTGAGCCTGTCACCGCCGGGTGGTACGAATGACCGGTGAGTAACGTCGTCCGGCGAGCGATCGGGGCACTGCCCGTACCCCGGGAGTGGACCTGGCGGGTCGAGGTGCGCCCGCGCCGCCGGACACTGGGCATCGAGGTCGCCCCGGACGGGAGCGTGCTCTTCGCCGTCCCCGAGGGCGCCGATCCGCAGGCCGTGGCGGAGGCCGTACGGAGCCGGCTGCCGCGCCTGGCCCACGAGGTCAGGAGGCGGCGGGCCCGGCCGGGGGAGCCGGTCAAGGAGTTGATCGGGGGAACGGGCTTCTCCTACCTCGGCCGCCGCCACCGGCTGCGGACGGTCGATCCGCCGGAGGGAGAAACCCGGCCGGAGGTGCGGCTGCGGCAGGGCTGGCTTGAGCTGCCCACTCCCGCGGATGACCGGGAGGGCGCGCGGCTGATCGCGGCCTGGTACACCGCGCGGGGCGCCCGCTGGCTGGCGGCGCGGACACCGCCGCTGGCCACCAGGGTCGGGGTCGTTCCTGCCGGGGTGGAGGTGGACGACCTGGGGCCGCGCTGGGGCTCGTGCGGGCCCCATGACGTGATCACCGTGCACTGGGCCGTCATGCAACTGCCCCCGGACCTGATCGATTTGGTACTCGTCCACGAACTCGTCCACCTGGAGGTGCCCGGTCACGGCACCGAGTTCCGCAGGCGGGTACGGCTCGCCCTTCCGGATGCCGACGAGCGGGAGCGGCGGTTCGAGGCCGAGGAACCCCTGCTGTGGCGGGGAGCGGTGAGGTAGTCGACCACTGCGGAATGGGTTGAGTGGGTCGACGGGACGAGCCTTAGACCGTCTTCAGCGGGTGGTGCGGCTCGGCGGGGAGTTCGACCCCGATCGTGTCTCCGGGGCGGACCACGCCGCCCGTCCGCACGACGCCCATGATCCCGGCCTTGCGCACCACGTTGCCGTCCTCGTCGCGGCCCACGACCCGCTTGAGCAGGCCCCGCTGGAAGCTGTCGATCTGGGGGCACGGATTGCGCAGGCCGGTGACCTCCACGACCGCCTCCGCGCCGATGCGCAGCAGCGTGCCGGTGGGCAGGCCGAGCAGGTCGACGCCGCGGGCGGTGACGTTCTCGCCCAGTTCACCGGGCTTCACGGTGAAGCCCGCCTCGCCGACCTCGGCGAACAGTTCCTCGTGGATGAGGTGGACCTGACGCAGGTTCGGCTGGGTGGGGTCCTTGGCGACGCGGGAGCGGTGCCTGACCGTCCGTCCGGCGTGCGCGTCCCCCTCCACCCCGAGCCCGGCGAGCAGTGTGACGCTCTCCCGGCCGGCCTTGCTGAACGAGTGCTCACCGCTGCTGCTGACCGCGACCACGGTCCCTGTCCCGCTCATGAAGCGGCCCCCTTCGCCGGTGGCGTGTCCCGCCGGGAGCCTAGCTCAGGCGGCTCTACGGGAGTAGGTGGTCGAAGGCCCCGGCCTTCGCACCCCGCAGGAGGGCGCGGAAGGCGGCGCGGTCGGTGGTGAGGACGCGGCCGGGGTCGGTGCTCTCGCGGACGGCTATGCCGTCACCGTCGTCGGCGGCCACCTCCACGCAGTTGTTGCCGCCGCCGCCGGAGAACGAGGACTTCTGCCAGGAGGGTTCGGACACCGCTGTTCCTCTCACACGTCACGGGCGATCGAGTGGATGAAATCCCGTGATTCGGCCGGAGGCAAGGAGCGCTGCCCGATCAGTCGCAACAGCGTCCGGTAGTTGGCCAGCGGTGTGGGGGAGTCGATGAAGACGGGACCGAACTCGGAGTCGAGCTGCACGGTGTCCAGCCGGGGGACGGGGCCCTCCGCGTACAGGACGGACTGGTCCGCTCCGGGGAAGCCGCCGACGTGGAAGGGGATCACCGTGAGGGTGACGTTGTCCCGTTCGCCTGCTTCGATCAGGCTGCTCTGGGGCGGGCCCCCGCACCCGTCCGATCTGGTGCCCGCCGCCTGACGGGGGGCGACTGCGTCCGGCGGGCGGCGGGTCAGCTCCCGAGGAGAGCGGCGAGGGTGTCGCGCAGCGGGGTGGTGGGGCGGCCGATGAGGCGTGAGAGGTCGCCGGGGGTGTCGCCGAGGTCGCCCGCGGCGATGGCGGCGTCGGTCCCGGCGAGGAACCGGGCCGTCCCCTCGGGCAGCCCGGCGCCGGTGAGCGCCTTGGCGTATCCGTCCGCCGACAGGTCGCGGTAGACGACCTCGGTGCCGGTCAGATCGGTGAGGACGGCGGCGAAGTCGGCCATGGTCCAGGCGGTGTCGCCGGACAGCTCGTACACGGCGTCCGTGTGGGCCCCGCCGCCGTCGGTTCCCTCGTCGGCCAGGACGGCGGCGGCCGCCGCCGCGTAGTCGGCGCGGGAGGCGGACGCGATCCGGCCGTCTCCGGCGGCCCCGGCGATCACCCGGGTCTTCAGTCCCTGGCGGGCGGCCTGCTCGTAGTTCTCGGTGTACCAGCCGTTGCGCAGCAGGCAGTGGGGCAGACCGGAGTCGCGCAGGTACTCCTCGGTCTCGCGGTGCTCGGGCGCCACGGGGACGGTGGTGGTGTCGGCGTGCAGGACGCTGGTGTAGGCCATCAGCTCCGCCCCGGCCTCCCCGGCGGCGTCGATGACGGCCCGGTGCTGCGGGACGCGGCGGCCGACCTCGCTGCCGGAGACCAGCAGCACCCGCCGGGCGTCCTCGAACGCGGCGGCCAGGGTGGCGGGCCGGTCGTAGTCGGCCTCACGGACGTCCACGCCCCGCCGGGCGAGGTCGGCGGCCTTCTTGGGCGAGCGCACGGCTGCGACGACCCGGGACGCGGGCACCCCGCGCTCCAGGAGGGCCTCGACGGTGAGACGGCCGAGCTGTCCGGCGGCTCCGGTGACGACGATCATGATCTGCTTCCTTGCCGGGGGAGAGGGCCTGGTACGGCCGGGTACCACGGAGTCCGGAGGGCCATGTCCTCCTCCGGCGGCCGAGCGGACGCCGGCGTCCCGGAGGCCCGGCGGGCGGGGCGTCCTTCCCGGCCGCGGCGTCTGCTCGGCCGCCGTCACCGTGCCGTCCGTCGAGCGGCCCCTTTCCGCCCGGCGCCGATGCCCCGCCGGGAGCCCGACCCGGCCCACCGGCGGGGCGCAGGGTCGCGACCGTCCGGCACCCGCGGGTACGCCACCGGTTCCGGCGACTCGCGCGCCCCGCGCTCGCGGTCCGGCGCCGGCAGCCGTCCGGGGCGGGGCGGGAGCGGACGGGGCCGCACCCGTGCGGGTCACACCGTGCGGTCCAGCAGGAGGGCCGACAGGGCCCGCAGCTCGCCCAGCGGGTGCGGTGCCAGCGGGACCGACTCCAGGCAGGCGTGCGCCTCGGCGGCGAGGCGGCGGGCCTCGGCCAGCGCGGCCGTGCGGCCGCCCGCCTCCTCGGCCAGTTCCGCCGCCCGGCGGGCATCTCCGGGCCCGAGGGCACCCGGGGCTTCCAGGAGGCCGGCGAGGCGGCGGGCGGCCGGTCCGCCCGGAGCGTCCCCGGCGGTGCTCAGTGCGGCCAGCACCGGCAGGGTCTTCTTGCGGCGCAGCAGGTCGGCGTGGACGGGCTTGCCCGTGACCAGGGGGTCGCCCCAGATGCCCAGGACGTCGTCCGTGATCTGGAAGGCGGTGCCCAGGCGCCGTCCCGCCCGGTCCAGGGCGGCCACGGTTCCCCCGGGCGCTCCGGCCAGCAGCGCTCCCAGCGCGAGGGCGGCGCCCAGCAGGGACCCGGTCTTGCGCTCGGCCATCACCCGGTACTCGCCGGGCGGCACCGAGCCGGGGCCCCGCCACGGGCGAGACTCGAACAGCAGGTCGTCGGACTGGCCGCGGACCAGGTCGGTCAGGGCAGCGGCCAGCCGTTTGACCGCGGCCGGCCCGCGTGCGCCGGGCGCGCCCGCCAGCGTCTCCACCGCGAGGGCGAACAGGGCGTCGCCCGCCAGCACCGCCGGGCCGGTGCCGTACGCCTTCCACACCGCGGGACGGCCCCGCCGGACCGCGTCGCCGTCCATGACGTCGTCGTGCAGCAGGGAGAAGGTGTGCACCAGCTCCACCGCCACCGCACCCGCCACCGCACCCGCCGAGCCCGGCGTGCCCGCGGCCTCGGCCCCGAGCACGGCCAGCGCCGGGCGCAGCCCCTTGCCCGGGGCACCGGCGACGGGCGCGCCGCCCACCCCGCACCAGCCCAGGGAGTAGGCGGCCATCTCCGCGGGCCAGGGGTGCAGCCGCTCCACGGCGGCCGCCAGCGCGGGCGTGACCAGCCGCCGGCAGCGCTCCAGGACAGCCCGGGCGTCCGGGGGCGCGGGAGCCGTCCGGGCAGCCGCCGTCACTGCCCGGCCTCCGGCGCCGCGGCCCCGGGTGCCTCGATGCCCAGCTCCTCGTGGGCGGCCAGCACCATGCGCCGGGAGTGCCGCAGCCCGATCCGCTCCAGGTCGCGAGCGAGCCCGGCCAGGTCGGCGGCCGTCCGCGCGCGGTCGCGGCCCAGCCGGGCCAGGGACTTGACCAGCCCCAGCCGCGCGAGCGCGGTGCCGCGCGGCTCGTCCATCTCGCGGAACTCCGCCAGGGCCAGCCGGTACAGGTCGCGGGCCTCGGTGTAGCGGGCGGCGCGGTACAGGACGTTGCCGCGCATCTTGTGGTTGTAGGCCAGCGCGCCGGACAGGCTCATCTCCCGGCAGGCCGCCTCCGCCTCGTCCAGCAGCTCCAGGGCGCGGCCGGCGTCCCCGTCGCGCGCGGAGACGATGTCGGCCATGCCGCGCAGGGCCCAGGCGCGCCCCCGCCGGTCGTCGGCCCCGAGGGCTATCTCCGCCGCCTCCGCGAACATCGCGTACGCCGAGTCGTAGGAGCCGTTGTTGCGGTGCATCTGCGCGATGCCCTCCAGTGCCCACACCGTGTGCCGCGCCTCGCCCCGTCTGCGGGCCTCGGCCAGGAGCTGCTCGTGCAGCGCGCCCACGGCCTCGTAGTCGCCCTGAATGCGGCCGGTCTCCGCCAGGCCCGCCAGCGAGTAGCCGCGTACCACGACATCCCCGCTCCGCTCGCCGAGTTCGGCCGCCAGGGCGAGGAGGCGCCGGGCGAGGGCCAGTGCGCCGCGCTGCCGGGCCAGGGTGCCGCCGCTCCACAGCGCCCAGGCCATGGCGGAGGTGTCCCCGGCCCGGCGGGCGGTGCGGTAGCTCGCCTTCCAGGCGCGGTCGGCCTCGGCGGTGTTGCCCAGTCTGCGGTGCGCCTCGGCGACCGCCAGTCCCGAGCGCGCCGCCTCGGCGGACGAGCCCTCCCGCTGCGCGGCCCTCAGCCGTTCGGTGCCCGCCGCCAGCACGTCCTCCAGGGACGAGTTCACCGACAGCGCGGCCAGGGCGCCCTGGTACTCGGGGGCGAACGCCTTGCCGTACATGATGCTTTCCCTCCCACCGCCGGAGAGGGTCTGACGCCCCGCCCCGCGGCTGTATGCAATGTGTGTATACGTTGAGTGTATACACGGTGTGTATAGCGCGGTGGACCCACTGCCGGGAACCCCCGGCTTCCGGAACACCGGGCAGGTCACCCCTGTACGGACCAGGACGCGTACGGGGCTCGGCGGGTTGAGCGCCGACCGCGCGCGGTGCGCGCACGGGGCGTCCGGTGGATACTGACGCCACCGGCCCGACCCCGAGCTAAGCGGAGGTCCCCATGGGAACCAGGACCCCATCCGACTCCAGGCTCTCCCGGAACCGCGCCACCCTCGCCCACAAGGTGCGCTACGCGATCGGCCATCCCGAACGCGTCCCCGCCCATCTGCGCCGGGCCGCCCGGGACGCCTGGCTGCGGGCGAAGTACCGCGACGACCACATCGGGTACTACCGGGCCGTGATGGCCTCCGACGCCGCCCGCAGCCCGGAGGCGGCGGTCGGCGGCAGGGCGTCGTACGAGCGGTGGCTGGCCATCGGGCGGATGCAGTTCGACTATCTGCTGGAGCACGGGCTGAGGCCGGACGACCGGATGCTGGAGATCGGCTGCGGCAACCTGCGGGCGGGCCGGCTGTTCATCGACCACCTCGACCCCGGCCACTACTACGGGATCGACATATCGCCCCACATACTGATCGAGGCCAAGCGGACCGTCGTGCGCCACGGGCTCCAGGACAAGCTGCCCCATCTGGCGATCGCCGACGACCTGACCTTCGACTTCCTGCCCGAGGGGCACTTCACGGTCGTCCACGCCCACAGCGTGTTCTCCCACTCGCCGCTGGACGTCGTCGACCAGTGCCTGGAGAACGTGGGGCGGATCCTCGCCCCGGGCGGCTTCTTCGACTTCACCTTCGACCGCACCGAGGGCCGCGAGCACCATGTGCTGCGCGAGGACTTCTACTACCGCACCGAGACGCTGACCGACCTCGCGGCCAGCCACGGCCTGACGGCGCGTCTCATGGACGACTGGGAGCGGCTCCCGCACGGCCAGTCCAAGATCCGCGTCACCCGGCCGGCGCCCGACCGGGCGGCGGCGGGCGGGCCGGAACCGGAGCGCAGCCCGGTGTAGCCCGCGCCGGGGCGGACGGCGGCGCGGTTCACGGCGCGGGGGCCGGGCTCCCCGCTCCCGCTCCCGTGCCGCCGGCGCCGTTCGCGCCACCGGTGTCCGCCCCGCGAGGGTCCTCGCCCGAGAGCAGGACGCCCAGGCCCTCGCGGGTGGCGGCCACCACCACGCGGTCGCCCGCCGTCAGCACGTAGCCGTCGTGCAGCCGCCAGGCGAGGTCGCCGGTGAGGGTGTAGGTGCGGGCGCCGGAGGTGAGGGAGCCCAGGTCGGCGCGGCGACGGTCGGGCGGGGCTGTGTCCAGGGCCAGGATCCGCCAGGAGCCGGGGCGGAACGCCTCGCCGACGGTGCGGCCCTCCAGCAGCCGGTTGCCCTCCACCGAGACCGCGGCGAAGACCAGCACCCGGCGGCCCACGGGGATGGCGCCCAGCACCTGCCGGCCCATCATGGCTCCGGCGAAGGCCGGCGCCGCCAGGGCCGAGACGCTGCGGCTGCGGGTCTGCGCGCCGGGGTAGGTGTCGCGCAGCGTGCGGTAGACGGTGGCGGCGAACTCGTCGTCGAACAGGCGCATCACCACCCGCAGGTCGGGGTTGACCTGGCGGGCGTAGAGCGTGGCCTCCAGATTGGTGCCGCTGTCGCTGGTCAGCGCCAGCAGGGCGCGGCTGCGCGCTATCCCCGCCTCCTCCAGCACCCCGTCCTCGGTGACGTCCGCGATCAGGGTCGGCACCCGGCGCGCGCGGGCGGTGGCGATGCCGCGGGCCTCGTCGTCGCGCTCGATGCACACCACGGGGATGCCCAGTTCCAGCAGCTGGTCCAGCACACGGGTGCCGACCTTGCCCAGGCCCAGCAGGACGACGTGCTTCTCGATGCCGCGCGGCGGGGGCGGCAGGGTGGCGGCCCGGCGGAAGGTGCCGTAGCTCTCCAGCACGACGGCGAACATCAGCGGCAGCAGCGCGGTGCCCGCCAGCCCGCCCAGCAGTTGCAGGACCTGTTCCCCGGTGCTGCCCTCCAGTTCGGGCTCGTTGATGGACATCACGTTGAGCAGGGTGATGTAGGCGGCGTGCAGCGGCGTCTCGCGGGTGACGTACCAGTTCGCGGCGGCGAGCAGGACGACCACCGCGGTGAGGCCGAGCAGGGCGGCCCGCAGCTTCCGGGAGAAGAAGCTGCCCACCGGCAGTCTCGGCACCCGGGGGGCCGGGGCGCCGGCCCGGTCGGGACGGCGGGTGATCGCCTCCAGGACGACGGTGCCGCGCTCGTCGGGCAGGCCCTCCAGCTCGCGCGGGTCGGGCAGCAGCACGGGGCCGTCGTGGTCCTCGGGGTCGGTGTAGACGTCGCCCTCGTCGGAGTCCGGGGCGTCGGGCAGCAGGGCCAGGGTGCACAGCGGGTCGCGGCGGCCCGCGGTGCCCACGGTGCGCTCCTTGGCCCGCAGCAGCAGCCCGCCGGCGTGTATGACCTTGCTGGTGCCGACCACGGCCGCCGCCACCATGGAGGGGGCGGCGGTGTCGGCGTCGGACAGGACGGTGGTGGAGGCGTCCACGGCCCGCTGGTTCAGGCCGGGGACGCGGGCGGCGATGGTCCGGTCGAGCAGGTCCTCCAGATAGCGGCCCAGCGTCCGGTTGAACATCCGGATGACCAGGCGCAGTTCGGGGTTGATGCGGCGGGCGCGCAGCGCGGTGTGGATGTTGAGCTGGTCGTCGCCGGAGGTCAGGGCCAGCGCGGCGGCGTGCTCGATGCCCGCCTCCCGCAGCGCCTCGTCGTCGGGTATCTGGGCCTCCACCGCCCGTACGTCCAGGTGCCGGTCGCCGACCAGCGCGGCGATCTGCGGGCCCTGGTCACCACCGCGCAGCGAGGGCAGGACGACGGTGACCTTCTGTCCGTAGACGGAGGCGAGTTCGCGTACCAGCCGCTGCGACAGGGAGTTGTCGCCGCACACGACCATGTGGCCGGAGTGCCCGCCGCCGCCCTGCCGCGGGCCGCCCTGCGGAGGGACGGCGGGGACGGGGACGGCGGCGTGGGCGGGCGCGGAGGGCTCCGGCCGAGGGGGCTGCGGTACGGGAGCGGCCATGAGGCCCCATTCGATCACGCCCGCCGCGGTGGACGGCACCATTCCCGCCACCGGGGACGGCGGATGGGACGATGTCGCGCATGGGAACGCATGTGATCACCGGGGCGGGCTCCGGCATCGGGGCCGAGATCGCCGAGCGCCTGCGGGAGCGGGGCGAGGAGTTGTGGCTGCTGGCGCGGAACGCCGGCCGCGCCAGGGAACTGACCGAGCGCTTCCCCGGCGCCCGCACCCTCGTCGGCGACCTGGCCGAGCCCGAGAGGCTGTCGTGGGCGCTGTCCCACCAGGAACTGCCGGAGCGGGTGGACTCGCTGCTGCACGTCGCCGGGGTGGTGGACCTGGGGAAGGTCGGGGAGCTGACGCCGAAGGTCTGGAACGCCACCCTGGCGGTCAACCTCGTCGGCCCCGCCGAGCTGACCCGGCTGCTGCTGTCGCAGATCCGCCTGGCGCACGGCCACGTGGTCTTCGTCAACTCCGGAGCGGGACTGAACGCCAACGCCGACTGGGGCGCGTACGCCGCCAGCAAGCACGGGCTGAAGGCGCTCGCCGACTCGCTGCGCGCGGAGGAGGGCGGCGCCGGGGTGCGGGTGACCTCCGTCTACCCGGGGCGCACCGCCACGCCCATGCAGGCCAAGGTGCACCGGCAGGAGGGCAGGGAGTACGACCCGGCGCGCTGGATCCCCCCGTCCGCGGTGGCGACCGCCGTCCTGACCGCCCTCGACCTGCCCGCGGGCTCGGAGATCACCGACCTGAGGGTGAGGCCGTCGGCGTGAGGGAGCACGTGTGGGGCGAGGGGGCCGCGACCGGCGTCGGGTCGATGCCCGGCACCGACGCCCGGGAGGCGGCCAGGACCGTCACCGGCAGCCTGGAGCACTTCCCGTACCTGCCGGAGCTGCCCGCGCGCGGGCCCGGCGCGGACATGATCGGGCGGACGGCCGGGATGCTGGTGGAGCTGTACGCCCGCCTGGAGCCCAGCGGGTGGCGGGTCGGCGACGCGCCCGGGCGCGACACCCGGCGGGCCCGGTCCTGGCTGGGGGAGGACCTGGACGCGCTGGAGGAGTTCACCCAGGGCTACGCCGGGGCGCTGAAGGTCTCGGCCGTCGGGCCGTGGACGCTGGCGGCGTCGCTGGAGCGCCGCGGCGGCGAGGCGATGCTCGGCGACGCGGGCGCCTGCCGCTATCTGGCCGAATCCCTGGCCGAAGGCCTGCGCGTCCATCTCGCCGAGGTGCGGCGCAGGGTGCCGGGGGCCCGGCTCGTCCTCCAGCTCGACGAGCCGTCGCTGACGGCCGTGCTGCTGGGCAGGGTGTCCACAGCCAGCGGCTACCGCACCCATCCGGCCGTGGACCGCGGCGTGGCCGAGGGGGCGCTGCGGCAGGTGGTCGGGGCGGCCCGGGAGGCGGTGGAGGGGACTTCCGTGGTGGTGCACTCCTGCGCTCCGGGGGTGCCCTTCGGGCTGCTGCGCCGGGCGGGCGCGGACGGGATCTCCTTCGACCTCTCGCTGCTCACCGAGCGTGACGACGAGGCGGTCGGGGAGGCGGTCGAGGCGGGCACCGCGCTGTTCGCCGGGGCCGTCCCGGCGGTGGAGCCGGACTCGAGGGCACTGTCAGACCCTGCCGGTAGCGTCATGGGTGTCAGGACGCTGTGGCGCAGGCTCGGGCTGTCTCCGAAGCTGCTGGCGCGGTCGGTGGTCGTCACGCCCGCCTGCGGTCTGGCCGGCGCCTCGCCGGCCTACGCGCGGGCCGCGCTCGCGCACTGTGTCCGGGCCGCACGCTCGCTCGTAAACGACCCAGAGTAACGGGAGGCTTGGATACATGGAGACGGTGAGCCCGGACAGCGAGGCGCGCGAGCGGCACGCGCGGCTGGCCCAGGAGGTCGACGAGCACCGCTTCCGGTACTACGTGACGACGCCGGTCGTCAGCGACGCCGAGTTCGACGCCCTGATGCGCGAGCTCCAGGAGCTGGAGGCGAGGTACCCGGAGCTGGCCACGCCGGACTCGCCGACGCAGAAGGTGGCCGGCTCCTACGAGACGGAGTTCACCGCCGTACAGCACCGCGAGCGGATGCTGTCGCTGGACAACGCCTTCGACGACGAGGAACTGGCGTCCTGGGCCGACCGGATCGCGCGCGAACTGGGCGGCGTTCCCTACCACTTCCTGTGCGAGCTGAAGGTGGACGGACTCGCGGTCAACCTGACGTACGAGCACGGCAGGCTGACGCGCGCCGCGACCCGCGGCGACGGGCGCACCGGGGAGGACATCACGCCCAACGTCCGCACCATCGCGCAGATCCCCGAGCGGCTGAAGGGGGAGCGCATCCCGGATCTGGTGGAGATCCGCGGCGAGGTGTTCATCCCCATGGAGCGCTTCGAGGAGCTGAACGCGCGGCTGGTCGAGGCGGGCAAGCCGGCGTTCGCCAACCCGCGGAACGCGGCGGCCGGCTCGCTGCGGCAGAAGGACCCCAAGGTCACCGCGGAGCGCCCGCTGCACATGGTGGTGCACGGCATCGGCGCCCGCGAGGGCTTCGACATCGACCGGCTGTCGCACGCCTACGAGCTGCTGCACGAGTGGGGTCTGCCGACCGCCGCGCACGCCAGGGTGGTCGGCTCCACCGAAGAAGTGCGGGAGTACATCGCCCACTACGGCGCCAACCGCCACTCGGTGGAGCACGAGATCGACGGGGTCGTCGTCAAGCTGGACGAGATCCCCCTCCAGGGGCGGCTGGGCTCCACCTCGCGGGCGCCGCGCTGGGCGATCGCCTGGAAGTACCCGCCGGAGGAGGTCAACACCAGGCTGCTGGACATCAAGGTGAGCATCGGCCGTACCGGGCGGGCCACGCCGTTCGCCGTGGTGGAGCCGGTGACGGTGGCCGGCTCGGAGGTGGAGTTCGCCACCCTGCACAACCAGGACGTGGTCAGGGCCAAGGGCGTGCTGATCGGGGACACCGTGGCGCTGCGCAAGGCGGGCGACGTCATCCCCGAGATCCTGGGCCCCGTCGCCGATCTGCGGGACGGCAGCGAGCGGGAGTTCGTGATGCCCGCGGAGTGCCCCGAGTGCGGCACCGGGCTGAAACCGGCCAAGGAGGGGGACGTCGATCTGCGCTGCCCCAACGCCCGCTCCTGCCCGGGCCAGTTGCGCGAGCGGCTCTACTACCTGGCGGGGCGCAAGTGCCTGGACATCGAGCACTTCGGGTACGTGGCGGCCACCGCGCTGACGCAGCCGCTGGAGCCGGCCACACCGCCGCTGCGGGACGAGGGGGATCTGTTCGACCTCACCGTGGAGCAGTTGCTGCCCATCAAGTCCCTGGTGCTGGACCAGGACAGCGGCCTGCCCAAGCGGGATCCGAAGACGGGGGAGGAGAAGGTCGTCACCTTCTTCGCCAATCTCAGGGGCGAGCCGAAGAAGAACACGCTGGCGATGCTGGAGAACATCCGGGCGGCCAAGGAGCGTCCGCTGGCCAGGATCATCACGGGGCTGTCGATCCGCCATGTCGGCCCGGTGGCGGCCGAGGCGCTGGCCAGGGAGTTCCGTTCGCTGGAGCGGATCGCCGAGGCGTCCGAGGAGGAGCTGGCGGCCACCGAGGGGGTCGGCCCGACCATCGCGGCCTCGCTCAAGGCGTGGTTCGCCGAGGAGTGGCACCGCGAGATCGTCGAGAAGTGGCGGGCGGCCGGTGTCCGGATGGAGGAGGAGGGCGGCGCCGAGGAGGGGCCGCGTCCGCTGGAGGGGGTCACCGTGGTGGTCACCGGGACCCTGCGGTCGTACACGCGGGATGGCGCAAAAGAGGCCCTACAGGCCCTGGGAGCGAAAGTGACCGGTTCTGTTTCAAAGAAGACCGGTTTTGTTGTAGCGGGAGACAGTCCTGGATCGAAATATGACAAGGCCGTGCAGTTGAAGGTCCCGATCCTGGACGACGACGGTTTCGCCGTCCTGCTGGAGCAGGGCCCCGACGCCGCGCGGGAGGCCGCCGTCGTCCCCGTCGAGCCCGCCGCGGAGCAGCCCGCCGGGTGACGGAGCGTTGGCGGCGGTGGTGTCACCGCCGCCAAATCCTTTTTCGGCCAATGTCGTTGACCGAGTGATGAGGAGAGGCTGCACGGCGCTTATCAGACGGACGCGATCGACCGGTCGGCATTCGGGCAACCCCGATCGATCACTGCCCGGCCGGCCGGCCGCGCCCTACTGTTGACGGGGTGCGCCTGCCGTGGCGTGGGCACCGACGGCTGTGAGAGGGACGCGCATGCAGCACAAACCCCGGGACCGGGGACAGCAGTGGCTCCGCCACGGGCGGCCCCGACCGACCACCGCCCCGCCGGGCGACGGCCCCGACGGCGCGCCGAAGCCGCGGCGCGCCGCCCCGCCGGAGGCGCCCGGGCTCTCCCGCGCGGTCGTCGCGGTCGCCGCCGTCGCGCTGGCCGCCGGGATCCACCGGGTGGTCTCCGAAGGACACGCCCTCTTCCCCAGCGGCACGACGGGCTGGTCCTTCGCCGTCCTCACCGGCCTCATCGTCGGCCATCTGGTCGCCCTCGGCCGCGACCGCTGGTGGGGCGGCACCGGCTCCGGCGCCGCCCTCACCCTGGCCATCCTGCTGCTGTACGGCTGGATCCCGGCCACCCTGGTCAGCCTCGCGGTGGTGGTCCTGGTCGGCGCGGCCCGGCGGCACCGCTGGCGCCAGGCACTGCGGCACGGCGCGGTCGACATCCTCGGCATCGGCGCCGCGGCGCTGTGCCTGGCGGGCTTCGGCGTACACCCCTCGGTGGAGCAGCCCTGGCGCCCGGCCGCCTGGAGCCTGTACGCGCTCCCCGAGGTCCTCCTGGCCGCCGCCGCCTACCTGCTCGTCACCCGGACGCTGCTGTGGTACATCCTGGCCCCGCGCCAGGCGGGCCTGCCCACCGTCGCCCGCACCGCCCTGGCCCGGCAGGGACTGGTCGCCCTCGCGCTGCTGGCCATCTCCCCGCTGATCGTCGTGGTCGCAGTCCACATGCCGCTGCTGCTGCCGCTGTTCTCCGTGCCGCTGGTCGCGCTGGACTTCGCCCTGTGGATCGCCCGGGCCCGCGCCGAGGAGCAGCTGCGCGACCCCCTCACCGGGCTCGCCAACCGCCAGTGGCTGCTGGAGCGCACCTGGTCCGCCCTGGACGAGGCGGACCGGCTGGGCGCCCGCTCCGCCCTCGTCCTCATCGACCTCGACCGCTTCCGGTCGGTCAACGACACCCTCGGCCACCTGGCGGGCGACCGGCTGCTGCTGCAGATCGCCGACCGGCTGCGGACGGCGCTGCCCCGCGGCGCCGAGGTGGCCCGGCTGGGCGGCGACGAGTTCGCCGTGCTGCTCCCGTTCGCCGACTCGCCCACCAGCGCCCAGCGCGTCGCCCGCGCGCTCGTCGGCGTCCTCGGCTCGCCGCTGGACCTGGACGGACTGACCCTGGAGCTGGAGGCCAGCGCCGGGGTCGCGGTCTTCCCCGACCACGCCGGCGAGGCGGAGGGCCTGCTGCGCCGCGCCGACGTCGCGATGTACCAGGCCAAGCGCGACCGCAGCGGCGTGGAGGTCTACGAGGCCGCCCGCGACGGCAACACACCCGACCGGCTGGGCCTGCTGGGCGACCTGCGCCGCGCCCTGGACGCGGGCGAGATCGAACTGCACTACCAGCCCAAGGTCGCCTTCGACGGCTCCGTCTGCGGCCTGGAGGCACTGGTGCGCTGGGTGCACCCCGAGCGGGGCAGGGTCCCCCCGGACGAGTTCATCGCCATCGCCGAGACCTCCGGCCTGATGCCGCGCCTGACCGACTACGTGCTGGAGACCGCCCTCGCCCAGGTCGCCCGCTGGCGTTCTTGGGGCCTGACCGTGCCGGTCGCCGTCAACGTCTCGCCCCGCGACGTCCACAGCCCAGGCTTCGCCGGATCGGTGGCCGCCCGGCTGGCCCGGCACGGAGTCCCGGCCGGGTCGCTCCAGCTGGAGATCACCGAGCACGTCCTGCTGGAGGACCCGCAGCGGGCCGCCGACACCCTCGCCGCGCTCACCGGCCACGGGGTGCGGATGTCGCTGGACGACTTCGGCACCGGCTACTCCTCACTGGTGCACCTGCGCAGACTGCCGGTGAGCGAGCTGAAGATCGACCGCTCCTTCGTGGCGCGCCTGGCGGTGGACGCCGAGGACGCCGAGATCGTGCGCTGCACGGTGGACCTCGCGCACTCCCTCGGCCTGCTCGTCGTCGCCGAGGGCGTGGAGGACGACGAGACCTGGGAGCGCCTGCGCGATCTGGGCTGCGACGCCGTGCAGGGCTGGCTGGTGTCGGCCGCGATGCCCCCGGCCGAGGCCACCGCCTGGCTGCGGGCACGCGACGGGGCGCCGCCCGCGGTCGAGGCGGCGCACCCCGCGCTGCCGGGACCGGCCCGGAAGACCACCCCGGGGCGCCGCGGGCAGCCCGCGCGGTAGGCGCGAGGCAACTCCGTCCGGGCGCCCGGACGGAGGCGTGGACGGGGGCGCGGGCCCCTTCCGCCCCCGTCCCGGCACCGCCGTGCGCCGCGGCCAAACTGTTAGCATGCTGTTCTGCCCTCCGGGCAGCGGTCAGGACTTGGCCGCGCCCCGGCCGGAAGGCCGGGGGGAAAGCCGTCCCGCTCAGGAGACGGAGGAGTCACAGGATCGGGGCGGACGGCGGGAAGAGTCCGCCAAGCCCCGAAGGATCCACCACTCACCCCGAGGAATCGCTGCATGCCTGGCATCACGCGCGAGGAGGTCGCCCACCTCGCCCGGCTGGCACGTCTGGAGCTGAAGGACGAAGAGCTCGACCACTTCGCCGGACAGCTCGACGACATCATCGGCGCGGTCGCCCGCGTCTCCGACGTCGCCGACGAGGACGTACCGCCGACCTCCCACCCGCTGCCGCTGACCAACGTCATGCGCCCGGACGAGGTCCGTCCGTCGCTGACCCCCGAGCAGGCGCTCTCCGGCGCCCCGGCCCAGGAGCAGCAGCGTTTCAAGGTGCCGCAGATCCTGGGGGAGGAGTGAACGCCATGACGCATTCGAGCGATCTGACCAGGCTCACCGCGGCCGAGACCGCCGCACGCATCGCCTCCGGCCAGGCGAGCGCCGTCGAGGTGACCGAGGCACACCTCGCCCGCATCGAGGCCGTGGACGAGAAGGTGCACGCCTTCCTCCACGTGGACCGCGAGGGCGCGCTGGCCCGGGCCCGCACCGTGGACGCCAAGCGCTCCCGCGGCGAGAAGCTCGGCCCGCTGGCCGGCGTCCCGCTCGCGCTCAAGGACATCTTCACCACCGAGGGCGTGCCCACCACGGTCGGCTCCAGGATCCTCGAGGGCTGGATCCCGCCGTACGACGCCACGCTCACCAGGCGGCTCAAGGACGCCGACGTGGTGATCCTGGGCAAGACCAACATGGACGAGTTCGCCATGGGCTCCTCCACGGAGAACAGCGCCTACGGCCCGACCGGCAACCCGTGGGACCTCACCCGCATCCCGGGCGGCTCCGGCGGCGGCTCCTCCGCGGCACTCGCCTCCTACCAGGCCCCGCTGGCCATCGGCACCGACACCGGCGGCTCCATCCGCCAGCCGGCCGCCGTCACCGGCACCGTCGGCGTGAAGCCGACCTACGGCGCCGTCTCCCGCTACGGCATGGTCGCCTTCTCCTCCTCCCTCGACCAGGGCGGGCCCTGCGCCCGCACCGTCCTGGACGCGGCCCTGCTGCACGAGGCGATCGCCGGGCACGACCCGCTGGACTCCACCTCCATCGACGCCCCCGTCCCGCCGGTGGTCGAGGCCGCCCGCAACGGCGACGTCAAGGGCCTGCGCGTCGGCGTGGTCAGGGAGTTCGCCGGCGAGGGCTACCAGGCCGGGGTCATGCAGCGCTTCAACGAGTCGGTGGAGCTGCTGCGCGAGCTGGGCGCCGAGATCGTCGAGATCTCCTGTCCGTCCTTCGACAGGGCGCTGGCGGCCTACTACCTGATCGCGCCCTCGGAGTGCTCCTCCAACCTGGCCCGCTTCGACGCCATGCGCTACGGCCTGCGCGCCGGCGACGACGGCACCCGCTCGGCGGAGGAGGTCACCTCTCTCACCCGCGAGGCCGGCTTCGGCCCCGAGGTCAAGCGCCGCATCATGCTGGGCACCTACGCGCTGTCCTCCGGCTACTACGACGCCTACTACGGCTCCGCCCAGAAGGTGCGCACCCTGATCAAGCGCGACTTCGACGCCGCCTTCGAGCGGGTGGACGTACTGGTCTCGCCGACCACGCCGACCACCGCCTTCCCCATCGGGGAACGGGCGGACGATCCGATGGCCATGTACCTGGCTGACCTGTGCACCATCCCGTCCAACCTGGCGGGCAACGCGGCCATGTCGCTGCCGTGCGGCCTGGCCCCCGAGGACGGGCTCCCGGTGGGCCTGCAGATCATCGCCCCCGCCATGGCCGACGACCGGCTCTACCGTGTCGGAGCGGCGGTCGAGGCCGCCTACCACGCACGCTGGGGACACCCGCTGCTCGAGGAGGCGCCCTCGCTGTGAGCGTCGCACGCGCGGCCGACGGGCCGCAGACGACTACGAAGGCCGCGTCTTTCCGCCGCGCGGGCGGAGAAGCGAACGGAGGCAGGCTGTGAGCGTCGCACGCGCGGCCGACGGGCCGCAGACGACTACGAAGGCCGCGTCTTTCCGCCGCGCGGGCGGAGAAGCGAACGGAGGCAGGCTGTGAGCGCACTGAAGAAGGCCAAGGGCTTCAAGAAGTCCCGGCCCGGCCTGTACCTGTCCATCGGCACCTCGCTCTTCGGCGCCGTCGGCGTCGTCAAGCAGATGCAGCTCGCCCGGCGGGAGGACGACAGGCTCCAGCTCCTGGACGCCATCGTCTCCGGCGCCGCGATCCTGACCAGCGTCGCCATCCTCGTCCGCGAGGTGCGGCGCCTGGACATCGACGACGTCCTCGCCGACGACTGACCGCAGCGCCTGAAAGGTTTGACTTTCGTGACTGTCACCGAACTGGTGTCGTACGAGGACGCGCTGGCCTCCTACGACCCCGTCATGGGCCTTGAGGTCCATGTCGAACTGGGCACCAGGACCAAGATGTTCTGCGGCTGCTCCACCGCGCTGGGCGCCGAGCCCAACACGCAGACCTGCCCCGTCTGCCTGGGGCTGCCCGGCTCGCTGCCGGTGGTCAACGCCACCGCGGTGGAGTCCGCCGTGCGCATCGGCCTCGCGCTGAACTGCGAGATCGCCCAGTGGTGCCGCTTCGCCCGGAAGAACTACTTCTATCCGGACATGCCGAAGAACTTCCAGATCTCCCAGTACGACGAGCCGATCGCCTTCGACGGCTACCTGGACGTCCAGCTGGAGGACGGGGAGGTCTTCCGCGTCGGCATCGAGCGCGCCCACATGGAGGAGGACACCGGCAAGTCCACCCACATCGGCGGCGCCACCGGCCGTATCCACGGCGCCGTGCACTCGCTGCTGGACTACAACCGCGCCGGCATCCCCCTGATCGAGATCGTCACCAAGCCGATCACCGGAGCCGGGGAGCGCGCGCCCGAGGTGGCCAAGGCGTACGTCGCCGAGCTGCGCGAGCTCATCCGGGCCCTCGGGGTGTCCGAGGCCCGGATGGAGATGGGCCAGATGCGCTGCGACGTCAACCTGTCGCTGCGGCCGCACGGCACCGAGACGTTCGGCACCCGCTCGGAGACCAAGAACGTCAACTCGCTGCGCAGCGTGGAGCGGGCCACCCGCTTCGAGATCCAGCGCCACGCCGCGGTGCTGGGCTCGGGCGGGACGATCGTCCAGGAGACCCGTCACTTCCACGAGGACGACGGCTCCACCACCTCCGGCCGGGTCAAGGAGGAGGCGGAGGACTACCGCTACTTCCCCGAGCCGGACCTGGTGCCCGTCGCGCCCGCGCGTGAGTGGGTGGAGGAGCTGCGGGCCGGTCTGCCCGAGCTGCCGCGTCTGCGCCGCAACCGGCTGCGCGAGGAGTGGGGCATCTCCGAGCACGAGATGCAGTCCGTCCTCAACGCCGGCGCCATCGACCTGATCACCGCCACCATCGACGCCGGTGCCCCGGCCGACCAGGCCCGCAAGTGGTGGATGGGTGAGCTGGCCCGCCGGGCGAACGAGCAGGGCACCGAGCTGTCCGCCCTGCCGATCACCCCGGCCCAGGTCGCCCGGGTGGGTGAGCTGGTCGCCGACGGCTCCCTCAACGACAAGCTGGCCCGCCAGGTCATCGAGGGCGTCCTCGCGGGCGAGGGCGGGCCGGACGAGGTCGTCGAGAAGCGCGGTCTGAAGGTCGTCTCGGACACCGGCGCGCTGAGCGCGGCCGTGGACGAGGCGATCGCCGCCAACGAGGCGATCGCCGAGAAGATCCGCGGCGGCAAGGTGGCGGCGGCGGGTGCGCTCGTCGGCGCCGTCATGAAGGCCACCCGGGGCCAGGCGGACGCCGCCCGGGTGCGCGAGCTCATTCTGGAGAAGCTGGGCGTGCAGGGCTGACGCCCCTCCGGCCGCCACGGCCCGGCCCCCGCGCTCCCCGTCCGGAGCGCGGGGGCCGGGCCGTTCGCCGTGTGCGGGGCCGGCGTGCGGGACCTGTGTACGGGACCGGTGCGTGGCAGCCGCCGCGCGGGGCCGGGCCGACCGCGAGGTCAGGCCGACTTCGGGGCGGAGCCGCGGGTCCTGATCAGAACGTGTCCGGAGGAGAGGTCGATCGGGCCGCGCCCCGGATCGTGGCTGCCCTCCTCGACCCGGGTGTTCTCCAGCCGCCTGCGCTCGTCGTCGGCGTGGCGGCGCCCGGGGTTGAACAGTTCCTCGATCAGGTTGAACATCAGCTGACCTCCAGCCTCAGGATGCGGTCGTCCTCCTCGGCGGGCGTACCGCGCGAGTCGGTCTCACTGGTCACCAGCCACAGCCCGTCGCGGCCGTCGGAGACGACCGTCCGCAACCGCCCGTACTCACCTTCCAGGAACGCCTGCGGCTGTGCCACCTTTTTCGCGCCGTCCAAGGGAACGCGCCACAGCCGCTCCCCCCGCAGCGACGCCATCCACACCGAGCCCTTCGCGACGGCGATGCCGCTGGGGGAGGTCTCGGCGGGCTTCCACTGCGCCACGGGGTCGACGAAGCCCTCCTCGCCGGCCTCGCCCTCGACCTCGGGCCAGCCGTAGTTCCCGCCGGGCCGGATCAGATTGAGTTCGTCCCAGGTGTTCTGGCCGAACTCCGAAGCCCACAGGCGCTTCTCCGCGTCCCAGGCCAGTCCCTGGACGTTGCGGTGGCCCCAGGAGTAGACGACCGAGTCCGCCTCGGGGTTGCCGCGGCCGGGAGGGTCGCCCTCCGGCGTCATGCGCAGGATCTTGCCGCCGAGCGACTCCCGGTCCTGGGCGAGGCTCTGGTCACCGGAGTCGCCGGTACCCACATAGAGCATCCGGTCCGGGCCGAAGGCGATCCGGCCGCCGTTGTGGACCATCCCCTTGGGAATGCCGCGCAGAACCGTGCTGGGCGCGCCGAGCCGGTTGCCCTCCTCCTTGCCGGCGTCGTAGAGCATGCGCACGACCCGGTTGTCGGAGGCACTGGTGAAGTAGGCGTAGATGTAGCGGTCCTCGGCGAAGTCGGGCGACACCGCGATGCCCAGCAGGCCACCCTCGCCGCCCGGTTCGACTCCGGGCACCGAACCCAGTTCGGCGGTCTTCCCGCTCTCCGGGTCGACCAGCGAGATCGTGCCCTCGTCCCGGGAGGAGACCAGCAGACCGCCGTCGGGCAGCGGAGCCAGTCCCCAGGGGGAGTCCAGGTTCTCCGCCACGGTGCCGGTGACCTCCGCCGAGCCCTCGGCGGGCGCGGCCGAGGAGCCGGGGGAGCGGGACTCGCCGGGGGAGGGGGAGGAGGTGGTGCCGGTGCGGTCCGGTGCCCCCTCACCGGATCCACCGTCCGAACAGCCCGCCGCCAGCAGGGCGAGCCCGGCGAGGGCGGCGGCGGCCTTACGCAGCGGCGGCCGCGGACGCGGACGTACGGAGGGGGGACGGCTTCGCGGCATCGGTGCGCCTTTCGACTGCTCGACTACGGGCGGCTCTCGCCTGCGGTACGGGGACCGGCCGCGCACGCGGTGCGCGCCGGCCGGCCCGTACACCCGACCGTACGCCGTGGAGGCGCCGGATGTTCCCGGCTCAGTCCCACGACCCCTGGGCGGCGGGCAGCGCGGCGATCTCCGCCAGGTCCCGCGAGTCCAGCTCCAGACGCGCCGCCGCCGCGTTCTCCACCGCCCAGCGCTCCCTCTTGGCGCCCGGAACCGGCACCACGTGCCGCCCCTGGGCCAGCAGCCAGGCCAGGGCCACCTGCGCCGGAGTGGCGTCGCCGTACCGGGCGGCGACGCGCCGCAGCCCGGCGATGATCGGCTGGTTGGCGGCCATCATCTCGGCGGTGAACCGCGGGTGCCGGGCGCGTACGTCGTCGCGCTCGAAACCGCCGCCCGGGGTGAGGGTGCCGGTCAGGAAGCCGCTGCCCAGCGGCATCGCGGCCAGGAAGCCGATGCCGCGCGCCTCGCACCACGGCAGCAGCGAGGCCAGGGCCTCGGGGGACCACACCGACAGCTCGGCCTCCACGCAGCTGACCGGGAAGACCTGCTGGATCCTCTCCAGTTGCCGGAGCGTTCCGGCGTACGCGGGTGCGCTGGACCCGCGGCGCCGCTCCCGCGCGCCCACCGCGCACAACCCCAGCGAGCGCACCTTGCCGGCCGCGACCAGTTCGGCCATCGCGCCCCAGGTCTCCTCGACGGGCACCTCCGGATCGGCGCGGTGGAGCTGGTAGAGGTCGATCACATCGGTCTGCAGCCGGCGCAGCGAGGCGTCGCAGGCGCGCCTCACATAGCCGGGGCGCCCGTTGGCGACGATGTGCTGCTCGCCGACGAGGAGGCCGCACTTGGTGGAGACGAACACGTCCGCACGGCGCCGCCGCAGCACCCGGCCCAGCAGCAGCTCGTTGGTGAACGGCCCGTACATGTCGGCGGTGTCCAGCAGCGTCACCCCGCGGTCGAGGGCCGCGTGCACCGTGCGCATCGAGGACTCGCCGTCCCGCTCGGACGCGGTGTAGGCCCAGCTCATCGGCATGCAGCCGAGCCCGATGGCACCCACCTCCAGTGCCCCCGCACCGATTGTCCTGCGCTCCACCTGGACGTGCTCCCTCCTCGCCCCCGCGGGGTCGCCCCCGTAGGGCGCTCCCAACCTAACGGGTGCCTTCCGGCGCCCCCGCACAGCCTCCGGATAGCCTCTGGCCATGGCTTCCGCAGATGTCTGGCTGCCCATCCCGCCCGCCGAGATGGGTGGGCTTCCCGAGTCGTTCCGCTACGTCCACTGGGACGGGGAGGAGGAGTTCCCGGCGGACCCGGCGGACTGCGTCTTCTACGCCGTTCCCTACCTGAAGGGTCAGGCCGTCGCCGTACGACCGCTGGCGCACATGCCGAACGTGCGCGTGGTGCAGACGCTCACCGCCGGCATCGACCACGTGGAGTCCGCCGTACCGCAACTGCCCCGGGGCACTGTGCTGTGCAACGCCCGCGGCGTCCACGACGCGAGCACCGCGGAACTGGCGCTCACCCTCGCCCTCGCCTCGCTGCGCGGCATCCCGGCCTTCGTCCGCGCCCAGGACGAAGGCCGGTGGACGCCGGGCTTTCGGCCCGCCCTCGCCGACCGGAGGGCGCTGATCGTCGGCTACGGCTCCATCGGCGCCGCCATCGAGGACCGGCTGGCGCCCTTCGAACCGGAGGCGGTCCACCGGGTGGCCCGCAGCGCCCGCACCGTGCCGCGCGGTCCGGTGCACACCCTCGCCGACCTGCCCCGGCTGCTGCCCGAGGCCGACGTGGTCTTCCTGGTCACCCCGCTCACCGACGCCACCCGCCGTCTGGTGGACGCGGACTTCCTGGCGCGAATGAAGGACGGAGCGCTGCTGGTGAACGTCGCGCGCGGCGCCGTCGTGGACACCGGTGCGCTGCTGGCGGAGCTGGAGTCCGGGCGGCTGCGGGCGGCGCTCGACGTCACCGACCCCGAGCCGCTGCCCGCCGGCCATCCGCTGTGGAAGGCGCCCGGCACCCTGATCACACCGCACGTGGGAGGTCCGACCTCCGCGTTCCTGCCGCGCGCCAAGCGGTTGCTCCGGGCCCAGCTGCGGCGCTTCGCGGCCGGGGAGGAACCGGAGAACGTCGTCGCCTCGGCCGGGTGAAGACCCCGCCGGAAGGGGGACGGGGCGCGAGACGGGTGGTGCAGACGCGGACGACCGCCCGCACGGCCATCCGCACGCTCCGGATACGGGTGGCTGCGGATTGTATCGGCAATTCCTTCATCAGTCACGCTGTGTAGAAGTGCTATGTCCCTGAGTGACCATTCTGGTGTATCGTCCGATCCGGGGGCGTACCAGACCAGCGAGGGGGGACGGGCGACATGCACGGCCACCGGACGAACCACCGGACGCACCAACGGTGTTGGACACCACCCGGGCCCGGGCTCCGCGGGCCGGGGCGGGCACTGCCGCATCCAGGGGCGGCGCGATGAGCGCCCGGGGGACGGAACAGCCGCGCTTCCCGCGGCTGCCCCGCACGGCCCGCCCGCACGGCGGGACGGGGGCCGCGGAGCGGCGGGCGTTCTCGCGGCTGGCGCTCGCCGCCCTGTGCGGGGCGTACGCGCTGGGCGCGCTGCTGGGCTGGGGATCCCCGGCGGTGGCGCTGTTCATGGGCGACTTCGGACTGAGCGCCGCGGCCTTCGCGGCCGCGGGATCGTGCGTGCACTACGCCCGCACCCACCCGGACACGCCCTTCCGGCCCGCCTGGACGCTGTTCGGGATCTCCTCGGCGATGGCCGGGCTCGGCAACGGGATCTGGGGCTGGTACGAGGTCGTGCTGGGCGTGCCCGTGCCCAGCCCCTCGGCGGCGGACTTCTGCTTCCTGCTCTTCGCGCCACCGGCCATCGTCGGACTGCTGGTCCTCGCCAAACGGCCGGTCACCCGGGCCGGCTGGACGCGCCTGGTCCTGGACACCTGGCTGGTCGGGGGATCGCTGCTCACCCTCTCCTGGAGCCTGGCGCTGGACCACCCCTCGTACTGGCGGGGCGAGTCCCTCTCCCTGGTGGCCCTGTCGCTGGCCTACCCCCTGATGGACATCGTGCTGATCAGCATGGTCCTCGCGCTCCACTTCCGCCGCTCGTCCGCCCACCGGTCGGCCGTCAACACCGTCATCGGGGCACTCGCGCTCACCGTGCTCTGCGACGCCCTGTTCACCTCGCCCCTGCTGCGGGAGAACTACTCCTCCGGCCAGGTCCTCGACGCCGGCTGGTTCGCCGGCTCGCTGCTGCTCGCGTACGCCCCCTGGGTCGGCTGCCGGGAGGGGGGCGGCAGCCGGCACACCCCCCTGCGTCCGGCCGTCCGGCCTCCCGCGCCCGGGAACGGAGCGGTGGCCGGATCGCTGGCCGCCCTCGCCCCGTACCTGGCGGCCGCCGTCTGCACCCTGGGGATCCTCTACAACGTCCGCGACGGCGGGGCCATCGACCCGGTGGTGCTGCTGACCGGCTGCACCGTCGTACTGGCCCTGGTGGTCCGGCAGGGCATCATGCTGCTGGAGAACATCCGCCTCACCCAGGAACTGGCCCAGAAGGAGAACCACTTCAGGTCGCTGGTGCAAGGATCCAGCGACGTCATCATGATCGCCTCGCCGGCCGGGATGCTGCGGTACGTATCCCCGGCCGCCGCCGGCGTCTACGGCCGGGAGCCGGACAAACTGGTCGGCTCCGAACTGGCCTCCCTCATCCATCCCGAGGACCTGGGCCGGGTCCTGCACGAGGTGCGCCGCTTCCTGGCCACCCCGCCCCGGGAGGAGGCGTCCACCCGCATCGAGTGCCGCATCCGGCACGCCTCGGGCCGCTGGCTCAACATCGAGTCCACGGTCAACCGCTACCAGGGCGGCCTGATCTTCAACAGCCGCGATGTGACCGAACGGGTGCGGCTCCAGGCTCAACTCCAGCACAACGCCTCCCACGACCCCCTGACCGACCTGCCCAACCGCTCGCTGTTCACCGAACGGGTCCGCCGGGCGCTGGGCGGCCGGCGCCGGGGCGACGCGGGAGCGGGCCACACGGCGGTGCTCTATATCGACCTCGACGGATTCAAGGCCGTCAACGACACCATCGGCCACCAGGCGGGGGACGAACTGCTGATCCAGGCGGCCCGCAGGCTGCGGGAGGCCGTACGAGCCGGGGACACCGCGGCCCGGCTCGGCGGGGACGAGTTCGCCGCGCTCATCGTCGGCGACGGGAAGTGCGACCGGGCCGAGCGCGAGTACCGTGTCCTGGAGATCGCCGAACGGCTGCGCACCACCCTCTCCCGGCCCTACCGGGTCGAGGGCGGCGAGGCGCGGGTCGCCGCCTCCATCGGCGTGGCCTTCGCCGAGCCCGGAGTGACCCCTGCCGTGCTGATGCGCCATGCCGACCTGGCGATGTACCGCGCCAAGCAGGCGGGCAAGAACCGGGTCGAGTTGTACGCCTCGCAGCCGCAGGCCGAGGCCGTCCGCCGGGCGGAGCTGACCACCGACCGGCTGCGCGGAGTGCTGGCGGAGAGCGAGTTCGCGCTGCTCCACCAGCCCGTGGTCGAGCTCTCCAGCGGGAAGATCGCCTCGGTCGCGGCCCAGGCCCGCAGGCGCTCCGCCCGGGGCGTGCTGTTCCCGCCGGGCGGCCCCCAGTCCGCCCCCCAGGCCAGGCCCGCACCGCCGGCGCAGTACGGCCCCCAGCCTCCGCACGGCCTCGCGGCGGACGCCCGCGGTGACGGGGACGCGGGCCGGTGGCTGCTGCGCAGGGCCGTCGAGCAGGCCGCCGAACGGCACCAGGCGGGCTACCGCGTACCGGTGTCCGTACGGCTGGACGCGCGCCGCCTCACCGACCGTTCCACGACTCCGGCCACGGTCGAGGCGCTGCTGTCCCGGCACGGGCTGCCGCCCGACGCCCTCGTCGTCGAACTGGCCGACACCGACCCCCGCGTCTCGCTGGACGAACTGGAGCTGTGGGTCACCGCACTGCGGCGCATCGGGGTCGGCATCACCCTGGACGGCTTCGGCGCCCACTCCGGTCTCGCCGCGCTCCGCAGGCTCCCCGCCGACGCGCTGAGGCTGGACCGCACGCTGGTCGACGGGGTGGTGGACTCCCCCCGGGTGCGGAAAATCACCTCCGGGCTGCTGCGGATCGCCGACGACCTCGGGATGCTCTCCGTCGCCGACGGGGTGGACCTGCCCGAACAGGCCGCGGCGCTGCGCGCGCTGGGCTGCACCCACGCCCAGGGAGCCGCCTTCTCCAAGCCCCTGGACGAGCACCGGCTCAGGCGTGCCCTGGCCCGAGGGAGCTACCCCGTCTCCGGTGAGGAGCAGCACTTCCCGGGCGCCGGCCGCTCGGTGGTGGTCGCCGGTTCGCTGCCCGCGCACAGGGGCGGGCCGAGTGCGCGCGGCCTGGCGGCGCATCCTCCGTTGCGTTCAAATAGTGAGACGTCCGTCCCACCCACTTGACACCCCAGGCGCCGCGGGAGGAAGGTCGGTGCCATGCGCACCCGACTTCTCGTAATTGGACAGCGCGTCGACTGAACCAGGGCATGCCCGCCCTGTGGACGACATCGACGCGCTCCCCTCGCTTGCCTGACGGCACGAGGGGTTTTTTGTTGCACCGGTGCCAGCGGCACTCGAGCGCGACCCACCCACAGCCACCTACAACGAGCGTCAAACCCTCAACTCTCCGAGAAGAGACAAGTGATGACCGAGCAGGCCACCGGGGCCCCCCGCCCGCAGCCGCGGGCCCGTACCGGCGGAGCACAGCCGCAGCCCGCCACCGTCGAGCACGTCACGGGAGCCCAGTCCCTCATCCGTTCTCTCGAGGAAGTCGGCGCCGACACGGTATTCGGCATTCCGGGCGGCGCCATCCTGCCCGCCTACGACCCGATGATGGACTCCTCCCGGGTGCGCCACGTCCTCGTCCGTCACGAGCAGGGCGCCGGTCACGCCGCCACCGGCTACGCCCAGGCCACCGGCAAGGTCGGCGTCTGCATGGCCACCTCCGGCCCCGGCGCCACCAACCTGGTCACCCCGATCGCCGACGCGCACATGGACTCCGTCCCGCTGGTCGCGATCACCGGCCAGGTGGCCTCCAAGGCGATCGGCACCGACGCCTTCCAGGAAGCCGACATCTGCGGCATCACGATGCCGATCACCAAGCACAACTACCTGGTCACCGACCCGGCCGAGATCCCGAGGGTGATCGCCGAGGCGTTCCACATCGCCTCCACCGGCCGGCCCGGCCCGGTCCTGGTGGACATCGCCAAGGACGCCCTGCAGGCGCGGACGACGTTCTCCTGGCCCCCCACCACGGACCTGCCCGGCTACCGTCCGGTGACCAAGCCGCACGCCAAGCAGATCCGTGAGGCCGCCCGGCTGATCACCGAGGCCGCCCGCCCGGTGCTGTACGTGGGCGGCGGCGTCCTGAAGGCCGGGGCCACCACCGAGCTGAAGGTGCTGGCCGAGCTGACCGGCGCTCCGGTGACCACCACCCTGATGGCGCTGGGCGCCTTCCCCGACAGCCACCCGCAGCACCTGGGCATGCCCGGCATGCACGGCACCGTCGCGGCCGTCACCGCTCTGCAGAAGGCCGATCTGATCGTCGCGCTCGGCGCCCGCTTCGACGACCGCGTCACCGGCAGACTGGACTCCTTCGCGCCGTACGCGAAGATCGTGCACGCGGACATCGACCCGGCCGAGATCGGCAAGAACCGCACCGCCGACGTCCCGATCGTCGGTGACGCCCGCGAGGTCATCGCCGATCTGGTCGTGGCCGTCCGCGCCGAGCACGAGGCGGGCAACACCGGCGACCACACCGAGTGGTGGCAGCAGCTCAACCGCTGGCGCGAGACGTACCCGCTGGGCTACGACCACCCCGAGGACGGCTCCCTGGCCCCGCAGCAGGTCATCGAGCGCATCGGCGCACTGGCCCCCGAGGGCACGGTCTTCGCCGCCGGTGTGGGCCAGCACCAGATGTGGGCCGCCCACTTCGTCAAGTACGAGAAGCCCGCCACCTGGCTGAACTCCGGCGGCCTGGGCACCATGGGCTACGCCGTCCCGGCCGCGCTGGGCGCCAAGGCCGGCGTCCCGGACCGCACCGTCTGGGCGATCGACGGCGACGGCTGCTTCCAGATGACCAACCAGGAACTGGTGACCGCCGCGCTCAACGGCATCCCGATCAAGGTCGCGATCATCAACAACGGCGCCCTGGGAATGGTCCGCCAGTGGCAGACCCTCTTCTACAACCAGCGCTACTCCAACACCGTGCTGCACAGCGGCCCGGACGCCGTCAGCCCCGGGAACAGGGGCACCCGTGTCCCGGACTTCGTGAAGCTGGCGGAGGCCATGGGCTGCGTCGGCATCCGCTGTGAGGACCCCGCGCAGCTCGACGCGGTGATCGAGAAGGCCAACTCCATCAACGACCGCCCCGTGGTCGTGGACTTCATCGTCCACGAGGACGCGATGGTCTGGCCGATGGTCGCGGCCGGCACCTCCAACGACGAGGTCATGGCGGCGCGCGGCGTCCGCCCCGACTTCGGCGACGGCGACGACTGATCCCCAGACGACCGAGTCCCAGAGGAATCCGAGGAACGGAACACCACATCCGATGTCCAAGCACACGCTCTCCGTCCTGGTGGAGAACACCCCGGGCATCCTCGCCCGGATCGCCGCCCTGTTCTCCCGTCGCGGTTTCAACATCGACTCGCTCGCCGTCGGCGTCACCGAGCACCCCGACATCTCCCGCATCACCATCGTGGTGAACGTCGAGGACCTTCCGCTGGAGCAGGTGACCAAGCAGCTCAACAAGCTCGTCAGCGTGCTGAAGATCGTCGAACTGGAGCCGGGGTCCGCGGTCCAGCGCGAACTGGTCCTGGTGAAGGTCCGCGCCGACAACGAGACCCGTTCGCAGATCGTCGAGATCGTCCAGCTCTTCCGCGCCAAGACCGTCGACGTCTCCCCGGAGGCCGTCACCATCGAGGCGACCGGCAGCAGCGACAAGCTGGAGGCCATGCTCAAGATGCTGGAGCAGTTCGGCATCAAGGAGCTGGTCCAGTCCGGCACGATCGCGATCGGCCGCGGAGCGAGGTCGATCACCGACCGTTCGCTGCGCGCGCTCGACCGGACCGCATAGCGAGACCCCAGCCCGTCCCCGCCCGCACCGGCATACGGTGGCCCAGGCGGCGGCTGCGGGGACGGGCCCCGCACCCCCGACCCGTACGGCGAGACCGCCGGTGCGGCAAGAACAACAAGGAGATATCCCAAGTGGCCGAGCTGTTCTACGACGACGACGCCGACCTGTCCATCATCCAGGGCCGCAAGGTCGCGGTCCTCGGTTACGGCAGCCAGGGCCACGCCCACGCCCTGTCCCTGCGCGACTCGGGCGTCGACGTCCGCGTCGGTCTCCCCGAGGGATCCAAGTCCCGGGCCAAGGCCGAGGAGCAGGGGCTGCGCGTGGTCACCCCGGCGGAGGCCTCCGCCGAGGCCGACGTGATCATGGTCCTGGTGCCGGACCCGATCCAGGCCAAGGTCTACGAGGAGTCCATCGCCCCGAACCTCAAGGACGGCGACGCCCTCTTCTTCGGCCACGGCTTCAACATCCGCTTCGGCTTCATCAAGCCCCCGGCCGGTGTGGACGTCTGCATGGTCGCCCCCAAGGGCCCGGGCCACCTGGTCCGCCGCCAGTTCGAGGAGGGCCGCGGCGTCCCCTGCATCGCGGCCGTCGAGCAGGACGCCACCGGCAGCGCCTTCCAGCTGGCCCTGTCCTACGCCAAGGGCATCGGGGGCACCCGCGCCGGCGTCATCAAGACCACCTTCACCGAGGAGACCGAGACCGACCTGTTCGGTGAGCAGGCCGTGCTGTGCGGCGGCGCCTCGGCCCTGGTCAAGGCGGGCTTCGAGACCCTGGTCGAGGCCGGCTACCAGCCCGAGATCGCGTACTTCGAGTGCCTCCACGAGCTGAAGCTGATCGTGGACCTGATGTACGAGGGCGGCCTGGGGAAGATGCGCTGGTCGGTCTCCGAGACCGCCGAGTGGGGCGACTACGTCACCGGCCCGCGGATCATCAACGAGAACACCAAGGCCGAGATGAAGAAGGTCCTGGCCGAGATCCAGGACGGCACCTTCGCCAGGAACTGGATGGCCGAGTACAACGCCGGCCTGCCCAAGTACAACGAGTACAAGAAGGCCGACGGCGACCACCTGCTGGAGACCACCGGCCGTGAGCTGCGCAAGCTCATGAGCTGGGTCGACGACGAGAACTGAGCGGACCGCCGGGCCGTCGCGGACGGCCCGGCGCCGCCCGACCCGCCCGCAGGTGGACGCCGCGGCCCGCCGACGGGGCGGAGCGGCCCCGGTGACCGGCCACCGGGGCCGCCCCTCCGCCGATACACTGCACACACAAGCGCGTCACAGGCTCACAGCGTCGTGCGTCTCCACGCGGCTGCCCACCTCCACCGCCCTCGGCCGTCGGGACGCGGCCGCCGGCACGGACCAGTGAGGACTGAAGACCGAAGTGAGCAAACCCGTAGTACTCATCGCCGAAGAACTCTCGCCGGCCACGGTCGACGCCCTCGGCCCGGACTTCGAGATCCGGCACTGCAACGGGGCCGACCGAGCCGAGCTCCTGACCGCCATCGCCGACGTCGACGCGATCCTGGTGCGCAGCGCCACCAAGGTCGACGCCGAGGCCATCGCCGCGGCCCGGCGGCTGAAGGTCGTCGCCCGTGCGGGAGTCGGCCTGGACAACGTCGACGTCTCCGCCGCCACCAAGGCCGGCGTGATGGTCGTCAACGCGCCGACCTCCAACATCGTCACCGCGGCCGAGCTGGCCTGCGGCCTGATCGTCGCCACCGCCCGCAACATCCCGCAGGCCAACACCGCCCTGAAGAACGGCGAGTGGAAGCGCAGCAAGTACACCGGCGTGGAGCTGTCGGAGAAGACCCTCGGTGTCGTCGGCCTCGGCCGCATCGGCGTCCTGGTCGCCCAGCGGATGTCCGCCTTCGGCATGCGGGTCGTCGCCTACGACCCCTACGTGCAGCCCGCCCGGGCCGCGCAGATGGGCGTCAAGCTGCTCTCCCTGGACGAGCTGCTGGAGACCTCCGACTTCATCACCGTCCACCTGCCCAAGACCCCCGAGACGCTGGGTCTGATCGGCGACGAGGCGCTCCACAAGGTCAAGCCGACCGTGCGGATCGTCAACGCCGCGCGCGGCGGCATCGTGGACGAGGCGGCGCTGCTGTCGGCCCTGAAGGAGGGCCGGGTCGCGGGAGCGGGCCTGGACGTGTACGCCACCGAGCCGTGCACCGACTCCCCGCTGTTCGCCTTCGACAACGTGGTGTGCACCCCGCACCTGGGCGCCTCCACCGGCGAGGCCCAGGAGAAGGCCGGCATCGCGGTCGCCCGCTCGGTGCGGCTGGCGCTCGCCGGCGAGCTGGTCCCGGACGCGGTCAACGTCCAGGGCGGCGTGATCGCCGAGGACGTACGGCCCGGACTGCCGCTGGCCGAGCGGCTGGGACGGATCTTCACCGCGCTGGCGGGCGAGGTCGCCGTCCGGCTCGACGTCGAGGTCTACGGCGAGATCACCCAGCACGATGTCAAGGTGCTCGAACTCTCCGCTCTCAAGGGCGTCTTCGAGGACGTCGTCGACGAGACGGTCAGCTACGTCAACGCGCCGCTGTTCGCGCAGGAGCGCGGGGTGGAGGTCCGGCTGACCACCAGCTCGGAGTCCCCGGAGCACCGCAACGTGGTGACCGTGCGTGGCACCCTGGCCGACGGCCAGGAGGTCTCGGTCTCGGGCACCCTCTCCGGACCCAAGCACGTCCAGAAGATCGTCGCCGTCGGCGAGTACGACGTGGACCTGGCACTGGCCGAGCACATGGCCTTCCTGCGGTACGCCGACCGTCCCGGCGTGGTCGGCACCGTCGGCCGCATCCTGGGCGAGGCCGGCATCAACATCGCCGGTATGCAGGTCTCCCGCGCCGAGGAGGGCGGTGAGGCACTGGTCGCCCTCACCGTGGACGGCCCCATCCCGGCTCCGGTGATGGCCGAGATGGCCGAGGAGATCGGCGCCACCTCGGCCCGCAACGTCAACCTGGAGGACTGATCGAGGATCCCTCCTCCGGGTGAACTTCCCGGGAGGGATCCGGAGACCGCCACGGCCCCGGCGCGGACATCCGTGCCGGGGCCGCGGCGTTCCGCCGAACCGAGCCGCCCGGCCCGCGGCGGGCGTCTTCCGCGGAGGCGCCCCTCAGCCCCTCAGCAGCCGCGCCGTCTTCAGCGCCATGTGCAGCAGCAGCCTGTCCTCGCCGTCGTCCAGGTCGAGGCCGGTGAGCTGCTCCACCCGCGACAGCCGGTAGTACAGCGTCTGCCGGTGGACGCCCAGCAGCGCCGCGGTACGGCCCGCCTGGCCCGCGCAGTCCAGGAACGCCTCGGCGGTGCGGGCCATCTCCCGGTGGCCCGGCTCCAGCAGCGCCCGCACCGACGGATCCGGCACACCGGCCGCCGGCGAGCCGGAGGGGCGGGTGAGCGGGGCCAGCAGCCGGTACGGCCCGATCCGGTCCCACCGCGCCACCGGCCCGAACCTGCTCTCCGCCCGCGCCGCCCGCGCCGCGGCCAGCGCCTGCCACCAGGCACCGGGCACCGGGCCCAGCCCCGTGCAGGGCTCGCCGATCCCCGCCGCGGCCCCGGCACGCGGCGAGCGCAGCAGCCGTTCGGCGGCTGTGCGGGCCGGATCGAGGGCTCCGGGGGTGCGCAGCCGCACCAGCACGGCCAACCCCTCCGTCCCCGGCACCGCGCACACCGCGACCGCGCCGGGGATCCCGGGCGCCGCCGCCGACCGGCCCTCCGCACCCTCCTCCCACGGCACCACGGCCACCACCGCCAGCGGCCCCGCCGCCACCGGACCCAGCTCCCCGGCCAGTTCCGCCTCCGCGAGCTCCACGGCCGCCCGGTGCCCCGGCGCCGCGGTGAGCAGGGCGCACAGCAGCTCGCCCCGGCGCGCACCCGCCCGGGACTCGTCGGCCAGCAGCACCCCGATGCGGCGCGCGACGGCCCGCACGTCCGCCAGCCGGGGGTCGGACAGCTCCAGCGCACCGTCGTCCAGCAGCCAGATGTAGCCCAGCACCACCCCGGCGTGCCGCACCGGCACGCAGATCCGGCCCCGCAGCACCCCGGCCGACGGATCCGGTGGAATCCGTACGGGCTCCACCGCCCGGGTGATGCCGAAACTCTCGAACCACGCCCGCACCCGTGCGGTGGAGCGACGCCGCAGGATCGAGCGGGTGCGCACCGGGTCCATCAGGAGGGCGCCGTCCTCCCCGTCCTCCTCGTCGCCCTCCCCCTCATGGGCTCCGAAGGCGATCAGCCCGAAGTCGCGGTTCTCCAGCGTCGCGGGAGTGCCGAGGAGGGCGGTCACCTCGTCGATCAGCACCTGGTAGTCCTCGCGCACCGCCTCGCGCCGCCTTTCGCACACCGCCCGCAGCACCCCCGCGGACACCACCATTGTCATACAGATGTCTGAGATCCGGGCCACGGAAGCGTGACAGCTGTCGATGGCGGGAAGACGGAGCGATCCTTAGTTTCGACGGTGGCTCACAAGCCGCTCGAACACCGTCGGAGAACCACCCGTGGAGGTGCCCCGTGCTGGGTCCCGTGCTCCTCGCGGCCGCGCGCAGCGACAGCATCCGCCGCGTCGTCTCGGCCGCACCGGTCACCCGCCCCGTGGTGGACCGCTTCGTCGCCGGAGAGCGCCTCGACCAGGCCATGGAGACCGTCGGCTCCCTCATCGGCCGGGGTCTGGAGGTCACCCTCGACCACCTGGGCGAGGACGTCACCGACCGCACCGAGGCCCTGCGGGCCCGCGACGCCTACCTGGCCCTGGCCGAGGCGCTGCGGGAGGCCGGCCTGGGGGTGCGGGCCGAGATGTCGGTGAAGCTCTCCGCCTTCGGGCAGGCCCTTCCGGGAGGCGACGACATCGCCTACGAGGGCGTCCTGCGGGTCGTGGAGGCAGCCGCCGAGGCGGGCACCACCGTCACCCTGGACATGGAGGACCACACCACGGTCGACTCCACGCTGGCCATCCTGGCGAAGCTGCGCGAGCGCTTCCCCGCCACCGGCGCGGTGCTCCAGTCCTACCTGTACCGCACCGAGGACGACTGCCGCGCCCTGGCGGGCGAGGGCTCCCGCGTCCGCCTGGTCAAGGGCGCCTACAAGGAGCCCGCCTCCGTCGCCCTCCAGGACAAGCGCGAGGTGGACCGGGCGTACGTGCGCTGCCTGCGGATCCTGATGGCGGGCGAGGGCTACCCCATGATCGGCTCCCACGACCCGCGGATGGTGGCCATCGCCCGGGAGCTGGCCCGCCGCGCCGGCCGCAAGCCGGACGAGTACGAGTTCCAGATGCTGTACGGCATTCGCACCGCCGAGCAGGACCGGCTGGCCGCCGCCGGCCACCGGATGCGCGTGTACGTCCCGTACGGCACCGACTGGTACGGGTACTTCATGCGGCGCCTGGCCGAGCGCCCCGCCAACCTGGCGTTCTTCCTGCGCTCGCTGGCCACCAGAGGCTGAGGCCGGGCGGGCCGCGGCCGCGCACGGCCCCGTGACGTACGACGACAGATCCGACCCCTCGAAGGAGACACGGCTCATGGACGCTGTGACCCAGGTCCCCACGCCGGTGAACGAGCCGGTGCACACCTACGCACCCGGCACGCCGGAGCGCGCCCGTCTCGAAACCAGGCTCAAGGAGCTGGCCGAGAACCCGATCGACCTGACGATGACCATCGGCGGGAAGCGGCGCCTCGGCGGCGGCGAACGCTTCGACGTCGTACAGCCCCACAACCACAAGGCGGTGCTGGGCACCGCCGCGCACGCCACCCGGCAGGACGCGCAGGAGGCCGTCGACGCGGCGCTGGCCGCCGCCCCGATGTGGCGCTCGCTCTCCTTCGACGACCGCGCCGCGGTCTTCCTGCGGGCCGCCGAACTGCTGGCCGGCCCCTGGCGCGAGACGATGGCCGCCTCCACCATGCTCGGCCAGTCCAAGACGGCGCAGCAGGCGGAGATCGACACCCCCTGCGAACTGATCGACTTCTGGCGCTTCAACGTCCACTACGCCCGCCAGATCCTCGCCGAGCAGCCGGTCGCCAACTCCCCGGGCGTGTGGAACCGCATGGACCACCGCCCGCTGGAGGGCTTCGTCTACGCGATCACGCCCTTCAACTTCACCGCCATCGCGGGCAACCTCCCCACCGCGCCGGCGCTGATGGGCAACACGGTGATCTGGAAGCCGTCCCCGACCCAGACCCACGCCGCCGTGCTGCTGATGCGCCTGCTGGAGGAGGCGGGACTGCCGGACGGCGTCATCAACCTGCTGACCGGCGACGGCAAGGAGGTCTCGGAGGTGGCGCTGACCCACCCCGACCTCGCCGGCATCCACTTCACCGGCTCGACGAAGACCTTCCAGTACCTGTGGAAGACGGTCGGGAACAACATCGAGAACTACCGGACCTACCCGCGCCTGGTCGGTGAGACCGGTGGCAAGGACTTCGTCGTCGCCCACCCCTCGGCCGACCCGGCGGTGCTGAGGACCGCGCTGACCCGCGGCGCCTTCGAGTACCAGGGCCAGAAGTGCTCGGCCGCCTCGCGCGCCTACGTGCCGCGCTCCATCTGGGAGAGCGGCTTCAAGGAGGAGTTCGCGGCCGAGGTCGAGGGCCTGACCATGGGCGACGTCACCGACCTGTCGAACTTCATGGGCGCCGTCATCGACGAGCGGGCCTTCGCCAAGAACAAGGCCGCCATCGAGCGCGCCGAGTCCGACCCGTCCTGTGAGATCGTCGCCGGCGGGAGCTGCGACGACAGTGTGGGCTACTTCGTCCGCCCGACCGTGATCGCCTGCGCCGATCCGGCGAGCGAGGTCTTCCGGCAGGAGTACTTCGGCCCGATCCTGGCCGTCCACGTCTACGAGGACGCGGAGTACGAGGCGGTGCTGGAGCAGATGGAGTCGGTCGCCCCGTACGGTCTGACCGGCTGCGTCATCGCCCAGGACCGCGCCGCCGCCGCGCACGCCTGCGAGAAGCTGCGCTACGCCGCCGGCAACTTCTACATCAACGACAAGCCCACCGGCGCCGTCGTCGGCCAGCAGCCCTTCGGCGGCGGCCGGGCGTCGGGCACCAACGACAAGGCGGGCTCCAAGCAGAACCTGATGCGCTGGACGTCCACCCGCTCCATCAAGGAGAACCTGATCCCGCCGACCGACTACCGCTACCCCCACATGGGCTGACCTCCCCGACCGGCCCGTGAAGCGGCCATGAACGGCGCCCCCGCCCGGACGGATCCGGGCGGGGGCGCCGTCGCGTGCGCGGGGCCGGCGGGGGCAGGCTGTGTCAGGCGCCGCGGCGCGGGCCGGTGATCGCCTCCCCGATCACGAAGCCCTTCGCCGCGCCGTCGGGGATCGCCACCTCCGTCCCGTACGGGACGCGGGTCTCGGTGGCGTAGACGGCCTCGCCGGGGGAGGGGGAGGTCAGCACGGTGACGGTGCCGTGGCCGTCGTGGTCGTCGATCAGGACGTACACCGGCACCCCCGCGCGGGCGTACGCGCGGCGCTTGTGGACCCGGTCGCGCTCGATCGCGCGGTGCCCGGGGGAGACCACCTCGACGACCATCTCCACACAGGACGCCTTCAGCCCCAGCCCGTCCTCGGTGACGTGCTCGGTGTCGTCCTCGGGGGCGACGAACAGGTCGGGGACACAGACCGTCAGCTCGTGGATGACGTTCATGTCCTGATAGGCCACGTGGTCGCCGTCGTCGAGGAACCTCTCGAGGGCGCGGCGCAGGCGGTTGACGATCTGACCGTGGCAGTGGCGGCCGGTGGGAGACACCTCGATGGACCCCTCGACGATCTCGGCGTGAAAGCCCTCGGGGAGTTCCAAGGTTTTCCACGCCTGCCACAGGGCCTCGTCCAGGCCGGCCCGGGGCGGGACCTGCGGGCCGTCGTGGGACCCGGGGTCCTCCTCGGTCTCGTCGACCTCGGTGACCTCGGGCGCCTCGTGCGTGAGAGCGGTCATGGCGTAGCACCTCCTCCTTGAAGTATGGGCGGGCTCTTCGTCGCGGTACAGCGCGTACGGCGGTACCGGCGCGACGCCAGTGACGCCAGTGACGTTGGAGATCTTCCGCCGGCGCGCGCCCGCAATGGACCAGTCCTCGTCCGAACGAGTGAGGTGTGCGGCGTCACGGTGACAAAACCGCAGGTCGGAGAAGGGTCCGTCTCAGATAGTAGGAAGGCCAACTAATCGGCGGGACATTACAGCTTTCAGCCCTTACTTTGGTAGAAGCCGAACGTCTCGCTCCATCAGCGAATGGCGGATGAGGTGCCGTGCCCGTCGCAGGTGACCCCTGCCGCACCGGCCGCCCCCGCCCTTACGGCGCGCTCGGGAATCCCTCCTGTCTCCACCCTCCGGTTCTTCCGTCCCCTCAGGGAGTTCGCCATGGACGCGACCGCACACCGCCGCCCCCGCCACATCGCCCGCGACCACCACGACAACGCCGATCGCCGCAACGCGGCCGCGGCCCTCCAGCGGGCGCTGGACCGCCGGGACAACGGCGGCGCCACCGGCCACTGAGGCCGGCCCCGCCACCCGTTCGGGCCGTACCGCCGCAGGTGCCGCCGTACGAGCCGCCGCCGGGCCGAGAGTCCCGGCGACGGCTCGTACGGCGCCGCAGCGGCGCTCGTGCGGCGCTGGAGCACCCGGTCCGCATCGCGGACAGCGCGTGTCATCCCCTGGGACGAGCGGTATGGTCCCTCCCATGTCTCGCAGCATCGACCTCGCAGTGATCCCCGGTGACGGCATCGGCCGGGAAGTCGTGGCCCAGGGCCTGAAGGTCCTGTCCGCGGTCCTTCCGCAGGACGCGAAGCTGCGGACACGGGAGTACGACCTCGGCGCGAAGCGCTGGCACGCCACGGGAGAGACCCTCCCGGACGCGGAGCTGGAGCGGCTCAAGGGCCACGACGCCATCCTGCTCGGCGCGATCGGCGACCCCTCGGTCCCCTCCGGAGTGCTGGAGCGCGGGCTGCTGCTCAAGCTGCGCTTCGCCTTCGACCACTACGTCAACCTGCGCCCCTCCAGGCTCTTCCCGAACACCGCGACCCCGCTCGCGGGCCGCCCCGACATCGACTTCGTCGTCGTCCGGGAGGGCACCGAGGGCCCGTACACCGGCAACGGCGGCTCCCTGCGCACCGGCACCCCGGCCGAGGTGGCCACCGAGGTCAGCGTGAACACCGCCTACGGTGTGGAGCGCGTGGTCCGGGACGCCTACGAGCGGGCCAAGGCCCGGCCGCGCAGGAAGCTCACGCTGGTCCACAAGAACAACGTCCTGGTGCACGCCGGCCACCTGTGGAAGAACATCTTCGACCGGGTCGGCGAGGAGTACCCCGAGGTCACCACCGACTACCTGCACGTGGACGCCGCGACGATCTTCTTCGTCACCCAGCCCGAGCGCTTCGACGTGATCGTCACCGACAACCTCTTCGGTGACATCCTCACCGACCTCGCCGCCGCCGTCACCGGCGGCATCGGACTGGCCGCCTCCGGGAACATCAACCCCACCGGCGCCTTCCCGTCGATGTTCGAGCCGGTCCACGGCTCCGCGCCCGACATCGCCGGCACCGGCAAGGCCGACCCCACCGCGACGATCCTCTCCGTCGCGCTGATGCTGCGGCACCTGGGCCTCGACCCCGAGGCGGCCCGCATCGAGGAGGCTGTCTCGGCCGACCTCACGGAGCGCTCCGCGCCCCGCACCACCGACGAGATCGGCGACGCCCTCGCGGCGCGAGTAGCCGGCTGACGCCCGGCCGTACGCTCCGTCCGGCCGGGCCGCAGGCGCCCGGCCGCTGGGCTACTCGGCGGTTGGGTGCGAACATCTACCACCAGGACCGCCCACCCGTGACCCCATGCGGTCTGCTGCCCCCGATAATCGGACACGGGGCCGCTGTACGCAGGGAAGCTCGGACGTCCTAGTACCGACCGGGGCGACGGGAGCGCGGTCCACCACGACACCCAGTGAAGGACGCGCTCACCATGACGACGCCCCGTATCGAATTCGACCTCAAGCCCTCCGCGCAGCTGCTGCCCGCCGCGGAGCGCGAGGCGGTGCTCGCCGACCCCGGTTTCGGCCGGCACTTCACCGACCACATGGTCACCATCCGTTGGACCGAGGGCCGGGGCTGGCACGACGCGCAGCTCCAGCCGTACGCCCCGTTCCAGATGGACCCGGCGAACATGACGCTGCACTACGCCCAGACGATCTTCGAGGGGCTCAAGGCGTACCGTCAGCCCGACGGCTCGGTCGCCGTCTTCCGCCCGGACGCCAACGCCCGGCGCTTCCAGCGCTCCGCGCGCCGGCTGGCGATGCCGGAGCTGCCGGTGGAGACCTTCGTCGAGGCGTGCGACCTGCTGGTGCAGCAGGACAGGGCCTGGGTGCCCGGCAAGGGTGAGCAGTCGCTGTACCTGCGCCCCTTCATGTTCGCCGCGGAGGTCGGACTCGGCGTCAAGCCCGCGAACGAGTACCTGTTCATGGTGATCGCCTCGCCCGCGGGTGCCTACTTCCCGCGCGGCGTCAAGCCCGTCTCGGTCTGGCTGTCGCAGGAGTACGTGCGCGCCGCCCCCGGCGGCACGGGCGAGGCCAAGACCGGCGGCAACTACGCGGCCTCCCTCGTCGCCCAGGCCGAGGCCGCCGAGCACGGCTGCGACCAGGTGGTCTGGCTGGACGCCGGCGAGCGCCGCTGGATCGAGGAGATGGGCGGCATGAACCTGTACTTCGTGAAGGGGTCGGGCAAGGACGCCACCATCGTCACGCCCAGGCTGACCGGCACCCTGCTGCCGGGCATCACCCGCGACTCCCTGCTGACGATCGCCTCCGACCTGGGCTACCGCACCGAGGAGGCCCGCATCTCCGTCGACGACTGGCGCGAGGGCAACGCCGACGGCTCGATCACCGAGGTCTTCGCCTGCGGCACCGCGGCCGTCATCACCCCGGTCGGCACGGTGAAGTCCGCCGCCGGGAACTGGACGGTGGGCGACGGAGAGCCGGGCGAGATCACGATGGAGCTGCGCGAGGCGCTGCTGGCGGTCCAGACCGGCCGCGCGCAGGACACGCACGGCTGGATGCACAAGCTGGCCTGAGCCCGGCCCGGCGGTGGCGGGAGGACCGGGAGCGTCCCGGCCCTCCCGCCCCGCCGTCCGCCTCCGCGGACCGCGGCGACCACATTGTGAGACCGCCCGATCCGCGGAGCGGATCCGTGCCAGACTGTGCCCGTGCCTCACCTCGCCATGATTATCGGCAGCAGGCGCGCCGGTCCGCAGTGACCGCCTACGCACACACCCGGTGCGGTGGCGGACACCGTGTCCCAGACCCGCGCGCAGACCTCTCGCACCCGCGAGGGGTTTTTTCGTTTTCCGGCACCACCGGGCCGGAACGAGGGCGTGAGGGATGATGGGGACAAGTAGGGCCAAGTATTCCGGACCTACATCCATCGACAGGAGCCAGACCAGCATGACCGACGCCGCGGCCTCCCGGCAGCCGGGGGACGCGTCCCCCGGCGACGCGTTCCACGTCTTCGACACCACGCTCCGCGACGGGGCGCAGCGCGAGGGGATCAACCTCTCCGTCGCGGACAAGCTGACCATCGCCCGTCACCTGGACGACTTCGGTGTCGGCTTCATCGAGGGCGGCTGGCCCGGTGCCAACCCCCGGGACACCGAGTTCTTCCGGCGAGCCCGTGAGGAGATCGACTTCCGCCACGCCCGGCTCGTCGCGTTCGGCGCCACCCGCAGGGCGGGCGTCGCGGCCGCCGACGACCCCCAGGTGCGGGCGCTGGTCGAATCGCAGGCACCGGTGGTCACCATCGTCGCCAAGGCGCACGACCGCCATGTCGAGCTGGCGCTGCGCACCACGCTGGAGGAGAACCTGGCGATGGTCCGCGACACGGTGGAGCACCTGCGGGAGCAGGGCCGGCGGGTCTTCGTCGACTGTGAGCACTTCTTCGACGGGTACCAGGCCGATCCCGAGTACGCCAAGCGTGTCGTACGCACCGCGTACGAGGCCGGCGCCGACGTGGTCGTGCTGTGCGACACCAACGGCGGCATGCTCCCCGCCCAGATCCAGGCCGTGGTGCGGACGGTGCGCGCCGACACCGGCGCACGCCTGGGCATTCACGCCCAGGACGACACCGGCTGCGCGGTGGCCAACACCCTGGCCGCCGTGGACGCCGGCGCCACCCATGTGCAGTGCACCGCCAACGGCTACGGCGAGCGCGTGGGCAACGCCAACCTCTTCTCGGTGGTCGCGGCCCTCCAGCTCAAGTACGGCATGGAGGTCCTGCCCGAGGGCGCGCTGCGCGAGATGACGCGGATCTCCCACGCCATCGCCGAGGTCGTCAACCTGACGCCCTCCACCCACCAGCCGTACGTGGGCGTCTCCGCGTTCGCCCACAAGGCCGGACTGCACGCCTCCGCCATCAAGGTGGACCCCGACCTCTACCAGCACATCGACCCCGAGCTGGTCGGCAACCGCCTGCGGATGCTGGTCTCCGACATGGCCGGCCGGGCCTCCATCGAGCTCAAGGGCCAGGAGCTGGGGATCGACCTGAGCGGCGACCGCGAGCTGGTCGGCCGGATCGTGGAGCGCGTCAAGGAGCGCGAACTGCGCGGTTACAGCTACGAGGCCGCCGACGCGTCCTTCGAGCTGCTGCTGCGGGAGGAGCTGCTGCGGGGCGGGGCGCAGGAGCGCCCCCGGAGCTTCTTCTCCACCGAGTCCTGGCGCGCCATCGTGGAGAACCGCCCCGACGGCTCCCACGCCAACGAGGCGACCGTGAAGCTGTGGGCCAAGGGCGAGCGTATCGTCTCCACCGCCGAGGGGAACGGCCCCGTCAACGCCCTGGACCGGGCCCTTCGGCTGGCGCTGGAGCGGATCTACCCCGAGCTCGCCCAGATGGAGCTGGTGGACTACAAGGTCCGCATCCTGGCGGGCACCCACGGCACGGAGTCCACCACACGCGTGCTGGTGTCCACCGGGGACGGCGGGGACGAGTGGTCCACCGTCGGAGTGGCCGACAACGTCATCGCCGCCTCCTGGCAGGCCCTCGTCGACGCCTACACCTACGGTCTGCTGCGCGCCGGCGTCGAGCCCCAGGGCTGACCGGCCGTCACGACACGCCCACCCAGGCCTGAACGCCTCTTCGGCGCGGACTGTGGGAATCCCACAGTCCGCGCCCGGGGAAACTGGGGATCCTCCCTGGTGTAGCGGTGCCAGAGGCGTGGTTCTGTCCAGCGTGGCCATGAATCGCGGGCTGAGACTGTACGAATCCGACGACGGCGAACAGTGCGACGGTTTCGTAGGGTCTGAACATGACCGATCTGTCCCAGACGCCGCTCGCGGCGAGTGACGCCCGTGGCCGTGTGGCGGAGTTGCACGCCATCCGTGAGCAGGTTCGGCGCGGTCCGAGCGAGCGGGCCACCGAGGCCCAGCACGCCAAGGGCAAGCTGACCGCGCGCGAGCGGATCGAACTGCTGCTGGACGAGGGGACGTTCCAGGAGGTGGAGCCGCTGCGGCGGCACCGCGCCACCGGCTTCGGCCTGGAGGACAGGAAGCCGTACACCGACGGGGTGATCACCGGCTGGGGGACGGTCGAGGGCCGTACCGTCTTCGTCTACGCCCACGACTTCCGGATCTTCGGCGGGGCGCTGGGCGAGGCCCACGCGGCCAAGATCCACAAGATCATGGACATGGCCATCGCGGCCGGTGCGCCGCTGGTCTCCCTCAACGACGGGGCCGGCGCGCGCATCCAGGAGGGCGTGGTGGCCCTGGCCGGATACGGCGGGATCTTCCAGCGCAACACCAAGGCGTCCGGCGTCATCCCGCAGATCTCGGTGATGCTGGGCCCGTGCGCGGGCGGGGCGGCCTACTCCCCGGCGCTGACCGACTTCGTGTTCATGGTCCGCGACACCTCGCAGATGTTCATCACCGGCCCCGACGTCGTCCAGGCGGTCACCGGCGCGCAGGTGAGCCAGAACGGGCTGGGCGGCGCCGACGTCCACGCCGCGACCTCCGGCGTGGCGCACTTCGCCTACGACGACGAGACCACCTGCCTGGAGGAGGTCCGCTACCTGCTCTCCCTGCTGCCGTCCAACAACCGGGAGAACCCGCCGCGCACCGAGTGCGCCGATCCGGCCGACCGGCGCGGCGAGGCGCTGTACGACCTGGTGCCGGCCGATGGCAACCGCCCCTACGACATGCGCGCGGTGATCGAGGAGATCGTCGACGACGGCGAGATGCTGGAGGTCCACGAGCGCTGGGCCACCAACATCATCTGCGCGCTGGCCCGGATGGACGGCCAGGTGGTGGGGATCGTCGCCAACCAGCCCCAGCAGCTCGCCGGCGTGCTGGACATCCACGCCTCCGAGAAGGCCGCCCGCTTCGTGCAGATGTGCGACGCGTTCAACATCCCCATCCTCACCCTGCTGGACGTGCCCGGCTTCCTGCCCGGGGTGGACCAGGAGCACGGCGGGATCATCCGGCACGGAGCGAAGCTGCTGTACGCGTACTGCAACGCCACCGTGCCGCGGATCTCGCTGGTGCTGCGCAAGGCCTACGGCGGCGCGTACATCGTCATGGACTCCCAGTCCATCGGCGCCGACCTGACCTACGCCTGGCCGACCAACGAGATCGCGGTGATGGGCGCCGAGGGCGCGGCGGGCGTGATCTTCCGGCGGCAGATCGCCGCCTCCGACAACCCCGAGGCCACCCGGGCGGAGCTGGTCAAGGAGTACAAGTCCGAGCTGATGCACCCCTACTACGCCGCGGAGCGCGGCCTGGTCGACGACGTCATCGACCCCGCCGAGACGCGCTCCGTCCTCATCGGCGCCCTGGCCATGCTCCGCACCAAGCACGCCGACCTGCCCGCACGCAAGCACGGCAACCCGCCCCAGTGACACCTGTGAGGACCAGCCCCGTGAACACTTCCGCCGCCACCACCGCAGCCACAGCCGTCGCCGACGTGGTCCGTGTGGAGAAGGGCCACGCCAGCGAGGAGGAACTCGCCGCGGTCACCGCCCTGCTCCTGGCCCGCGCCGCCGCCCACCGGTCCGGCCACGCCGCCTCCCGCCCGCGCCGCAGCACCGCGCCCTGGCGCCGGCTGGAGCGCACCTCCGGTTTCCGGGCCCCCCACAGCTGGCAGGGCTGAAACCGGGCAGGGCCGGCCGGGGAGCGGCAGGGCCGGGGAAGGGCCCTGCCGCCGGGACCGTGCGAACCGGCCCTGGGGCGAATCCGTATGGACCGGCCCCCGTACACCTCGGGTGTACGGGGGCCGGCGAGGTCCGTCTCGCGGAGTCGGTCAGCCGACGGGGGCGTCCATCAGGACGGTCCGGCGCGGGTTGGCGGTCTGGGCCGGAAGCTCTCCGGCGCTCTCCGCGCGCTCGGCCCGGACGGCCGTCAGCTCGTCGGCGTCCTTGAGGTGGGCCAGGGTGGTGCGCTGCGGATTGGCAACACTGCGCGTGATCATCGTCGTCTTCACCGGGTCTGCCTCGTTCGCCTTCTTGTCGTTTACGTACCTTGTGTAAAGCTGAGCGTAAGGGGCCTCTTTCCCCTCCAGGGATGACTCCTATAACGATCCGCCTGTGATTTTACTCACGAAACGACGGGCAAAAGGCGCATAACGGACCGTCTGAATCGGTCATCCAAACGGACATACGCCCATCAAAGTGGATGATGCACCCTCTGGTGTCGCTACCGGGGCAGTGGGCACTGTAGCGGCTCACCTGTGGCGTCAGCTGCCAAAAGTCCGTGATGTGCCGTATGCGGCTACACCCTCCGCCACGGAGTGTCTGCGTAGCGTCACGCATGTCACAGCCTTATCCACGGACCTTGTTGGAGATCCGGCACTGTGCTGGAATTCCACGGACCGCCGCAGGAGACGACCCGGCGCGCAAGGGGGCGCAGAGGAGCGCCGCGCGGCGGAGACTTGGGGGCGCGCCGGTCACTCACGACCGTCAGGGGGTCCTCGGACCTTCCCGACTCGATACCGTTCCGCCGTTCGCGGGGGGACGCCTGGTCCAGAGGTTGCGACGCTAGTGCAGGGACGTTTCAAGAGGGATGGCAGCGCTGTGGGGGACCCGGAGCTGCGCGGTGCGACCGACCGCGGCTCCTCACCACAGCGCGCCCAGGAGAGCAGTGGCCGGGAGCAGGCCCTCGACGCCGACAAGGGCAAGCGCGCGAAGGCGCGACCGGACGGCGAGACCGAGGGCGCCCCGAAGCCCAAGGAGCCCAGTGCCACGGGCTCCCGCCTTGCCCTGCGCAACTGGCGCATCAGTACCCGTCTGGTCTCGCTGCTGGCCCTTCCGGTCGTCACGGCCACCTCGCTGGGCGCGCTGAGCATCAACAACTCGCTCGCCGAGGTCGACCAGCTCGACAACATGAAGCTCCTCACGGAGATGACCGAGCGCGCCACCGAACTGGCGACGGCGCTCCAGGAGGAGCGGGACCGCTCGGCCGGCCCCCTGACCGGTACCGGCAACCCCAAGGACGACGCGGTCGTCGGCCCCCGCGAGGAGACCGACCAGGTCAAGGCGGCGTTCTTCGACGCCACCCCCGGGCTCGAGGAGGCCGACGCCGGACTCCTCTCCGGTGTCCGCGCCACGATCACGGACATCACCCGGCAGCTGAACCGGCTCAAGACCATCCGGGAGCGGGCGTACGACAACCCGGACAACATCTCGCAGACGGTCAACGACTACAACCAGCTGATCGAGTCGCTGCTGAGCCTGTCCCAGGACATGGCGCAGGCCACCAGCAACCCGGAGATGATCCAGAGCACCCGTGCGCTGGCGGCGTTCTCCTCCGCCAAGGAGTACGCCTCCATGCAGCGGGCGATCATCAGCGCCGGCCTGGCCCGCGAGGACGGCCCCAAGCTCTCGGACAACGACCACCTGTACATCAGGACGGCCTGGGAGAGCGAGAGCGCGGCCCGTAAGCGCTTCGACGACATCTACGGCAACAACGAGGCGGCCGAGCTCACCAAGCCGCTCGACGAGGGCATCGTCAACATCACCTCGGCCGACGAGTACGCCGAGCGCGTGGTGAAGGACCCCAAGGGCATCTCGCGCGAGAACCGCTCCTACCTGGACTGGTTCGACCAGGACCAGGTCAAGATCGAGCAGATGCGGAAGATCGAGGCCTCGCTGCTCACTCAGATGGACGAGCAGGCCCGTACGCTGCGGGCCGAGGCCCAGCAGTCGGCCCTCTTCAACGGTGTCCTGGTGCTGCTCGTGCTCGGCATCTCGCTGGTCGGCGCGTTCGTCGTGGCCCGCTCCATGATCCGCTCGCTGCGCCGGCTGCAGGACACCGCGCAGGACGTGGCCCACCGCCGTCTGCCCGAGCTGGTCAAGCAGCTCTCCGAGGCCGACCCGCAGGACGTCGACACCTCCGTGGAGTCCGTCGGCGTCCACAGCCGCGACGAGATCGGCCGGGTGGCCGCGGCGTTCGACGACGTGCACAGCGAGGCCGTCCGGCTCGCCGCCGAGCAGGCGCTGCTGCGGGGGAACGTCAACGCGATGTTCACCAACCTCTCGCGCCGCAGCCAGGGCCTGATCCAGCGACAGCTCTCGCTCATCTCCGAACTGGAGTCCCGCGAGGCCGACCCGGACCAGCTCTCCTCCCTGTTCAAGCTGGACCACCTGGCGACCCGTATGCGCCGCAACGGCGAGAACCTGCTGGTCCTCGCGGGCGAGGAGCCCGGCCGCCGCTGGACCCGCCCGGTGCCGCTGGTGGACGTGCTGCGTGCCGCCGCGTCCGAGGTGGAGCAGTACGAGCGCATCGAGCTGAGCGCCGTACCCACCGCCGAGGTCGCGGGCCGGGTCGTCAACGACCTGGTGCACCTGCTGGCCGAGCTGCTGGAGAACGCCACCTCGTTCTCCTCGCCGCAGACCAAGGTCAAGGTCACCGGCCACGCGCTGCCGGACGGCCGGGTGCTGGTCGAGATCCACGACACCGGCATCGGGCTGTCGCCCGAGGACCTCGCGGCGATCAACGAGCGACTCGCCAACCCCCCGACGGTCGACGTCTCGGTCTCCCGCCGCATGGGCCTGTTCGTGGTCGGCCGCCTGTCCCTGCGGCACGGCATCCGCATCCAGCTGCGCCCCTCCGACTCCGGCGGTACGACCGCGCTGGTCATGCTCCCGGTCGACGTCACCCAGCGCGGCGGCCAGCAGAACGGCCAGCAGAAGAAGCCCTCCGGCGACGGCGGCCAGGGCTCCGGCCCGTCCGCCACGCTCCGGCGCGAGCCGCAGGGCGGCGGTGCGCCGGCCGGTACCAGCCGGCTCGGTGCGCTGCCCACCCGCAACCAGGTCCAGGGCGGCCCCTCCTCGCGCGCCGCGCTCCCCGGCGGCCCCGCGACGGGCGGCCCTGCGGCAGGAGGCCCCGCAGGTGGTCCCGCGGGCGGGGGCTTCGGCGCCCCCGGCCGTCCCGGCCCCGGACAGCCGCCCCGCCCCGGACAGCCCGTCCGCTCCGGGGAGGGCGCCCCCGCCGGCGCCTTCGGCTCCGGCGCGCGCCCCGAGCCTCGCGCCGGCCAGCAGCCGCCGCAGCGGCGTGACGGAGCCTCCACGGGAGCGCTGCCCGCCGGAGCGGGGGAGCGGCGACCCAGCTGGGCCGACGGCCGCGGCGGCCAGGGGGCCGGCAGGTACGAGGCCCCCGACGCACCGCGCGGTCACGAAGAGGCGGAGAGCACCTCGGAGTTCGCCCGTCCGGGCGGAACCGGCGCGTATCCGCAGCAGCCCGCCGGGCCCGGCGAGACCGCCCGGCTTCCGCGTGTGGAGCCGCAGGGCGGCCCGCGCGGTCCGCAGGACACCGGTCAGTACCCCCGGCCCCAGGGCCCGCAGGACACCGGCCAGTACGCCCTTCCGGGCGGTCCCCAGGACACCGGTCAGTACCCGGTCCCCCAGCCCCCTCAGCCCTCTCAGGGGCAGCAGGGCCCGCAGGACACCGGCCAGTACGCCGTCCCCCGGCAGGGGGCCTCCGCCCCCCGCGAGTCCTCCGCCTACGAGCTGCCCGGCAGCAGCCCGGCCGCGACGGGCTCGGACGAGCGCACGCCGATCTTCGAGTCGATGGAGTCGAGCTGGTTCAGCGCCCGGCAGGCCGCCCAGCAGGCTCCCGCGACCGCTTCGCCGGGCGAGCCCCCGTCGGCGGGGGCGTCCGGTCAGGCATCCCCCCAGCGGCCCGAGCGGCCCGCCCAGCCGGCGCCCCAGCGGCAACCCGGTGGCGCCGAGGCCGGCGCCGGGTGGCAGGAGACCCCGAACGACGAGCGCTGGCGCCGGGCCGAACAGCTCCGCCAGCCCGCGGCAGGCGGGGTCACCACCTCCGGTCTGCCCCGCCGCGTGCCGCGTGCCAACCTCGTGGCGGGCACCGCGCAGCAGCGGCCGTCCACACCGACCGGCCCGCAGGTCTCGCGTGCGCCCGATGACGTACGCGGCCGGCTGACCAATCTCCGCCGGGGCATCCAGCAGGGTCGGCAGGCCGGAAGCGGCCAGGCCGGCGGTGCCCGCGGCGCAGGCCCCACCTACCAGCAGGAGCGTTAGTTGAGT
>NZ_JBSVCZ010000026.1:0-95334 GCF_054072955.1 Streptomyces sp. SS8 | reverse complement strand
CTCTCACCACTCGACCATGAGCTCGCGGGGAGCGCGCTGGAGCGTGACCACACGCCACGGGACCTCCCCGGCCGGCACGGCCAGCCGCAGCCGGGGGAAGCGCCGCAGCAGGGCGCCGAGCGCGATCTGCAGTTCCATGGTGGCGAGCTGGGCGCCCAGACAGCGGTGCGGACCGTGCCCGAAGCCGAGGTGGGGGTTGTGCTCCCGGTGGAAGTCGAGCTCGTCGGGGGAGTCGAACACGGACCCGTCGCGGTTGGCCGACATCATCGCGGGCAGCACGGCCTCACCGGCCCGCACCAGGCCCGCGCTGAGCCGGACGTCCTCGGTGGCCACCCTGGGGAAGGACGTGGCCCGCAGCAGGGGCACGTAGCGCAGCATCTCGTCGACCGCCCGCGGCAGCAGCCCGGGGTCCTCCCGCAGCTCCCGCAGCTTGTCGGGGCGGGTCAGCAGCAGGTAGACGAAGTTGGAGATCTGGTCGGAGGTGGTCTCGTAGCCGGTGACGAGCACGCCGACGGCGAGGTCGAGCATCTCCTTCTCGGTGAGCCGGTCCTCCTCGTCGCGGGCCGTGACCAGGACGCTCAGCAGGTCGTCGGCCGGCTCCCGGCGCCGCTGCTCCAGCAGGCGGGCCACGTACGCCCGCAGGTTGCCCAGCGCCCCGAGGACGTCGTCCAGGGTGTAGCGGTCGCCCGTGGCCGTCAGGGTGGTCTCGGCCCACTCCTGGAGCCGCTCGCGGTCCTCGAAGGGGACTCCGAGCATCTCGAAGATGACGAGAGCGGGCTGAGGCCGGGCGAAGACGGTAACCAGATCGGCCGGGGAGCCCTGCTTCTCCATGTCGTCGAGCAGGTCCTCGATGATCCTCTCCACCCGCGGGCGCAGCTGCTCGATCCGCCGCATCGTGAACGCCTTCGCCACCACGCGCCGCAGCCGGGTGTGCTCGGGCGGGTCCATCGCCACGATCGCCTCGGGGCCCGGCCCGATGGGGGTGTGCGCCGGCTGGTCCCCGGCGACCGCCCTGGCCCGGCTGAAGCGCGGGTCGCCCAGGACGAGCTTGACGTCCTCGTACCGGGTCGCCAGCAGGGCGGGCGACCCGTACGGGCACTGCACGCGCGTCAGCTCCCCGTCGGACCGCAGCCGCGCGTAGGCCGGGTCCAGTTCGAGCCGGTCGGGTTCGCTGAACGGATACGGCCTGGGATCCTGCTCGACGGTCATCGAAGCACTCCTCTCGCTGGTGATCGGCTCGCGGCCGCCTCGCCCGAGGCTGCCGCACCGCTTTGGAGCACCGATGGAGACCGGCTCGAGCCCCGGCCCGCGGAGTCGGGGCCGGGGTACGAGGGCGGGGGGAGTGGGGGGTGGGAGCGGCACCGCATCAGCGGCGTACGGACCAGCGGCGCATCGCGGGGCGTTCCACCAGGGCCCACAGGGCCCAGGCGAGGAGCACCGACACCGCGAAGGCGCCCGCGAGGAACGCGACGGCCCCCGGAGTGCTCCAGGCCGGTCCGGCCAGGCCGCCGTGGCCGTCCGGGGTGCTGCCGAAGGCCAGGTGCCCGTAGTGCAGGACGAGCCGGTGCAGGAGGTAGAAGGCGAAGGAGATCTCACCGAGCCAGACCATCGGCCTGGTGCTCAGCACGCTCCGGCGGCCCTTGATGTCCGAGGCCGCCGTGGCGGCGACCAGCAGGGCCAGCGGGATGGCGGTGATCGCCGCGAACCGGTAGAGGAAGGGCACGTACAGCGAGGCGGCGTAGGCGGCGCCCACGAGCAGCGAGGCCGGCAGGACGCCCAGGCCGATCCAGCGGCCGGTGAGCACGATCCGGGCCAGCAGGATGCCCAGGGTGAACTCCAGGGCGCGGACGACCGGGAAGTCGTAGAGGAACCAGATCTGGACGAACGAAGCGTTCCCCCACATGAACTGCGGCTGGTCGGGCAGGAGGAGCTGGGCCGCCACCGGCATCAGCACGATCATCACCGCCGTGCCGCCCGCCCAGTACCACAGCCGGTTCGGCCGGATCCGGTTGGCCAGGGCGAACAGCAGGGGGAAGACCAGGTAGAAGGCCGCCTCGACGGACAGCGACCAGCTCACGTCGTTGGCGCTGCCGACGTAGGCGATGTCCGGCACCCACGAGTGCACCAGCAGCAGGTTGGCCAGCGCCGGGAGCACGCCGGTGGAGGCGCCCGTCCAGGCCAGGAGGACGAGCGCGAGGACGAACGTCACCACGTGGTTCGGGAGGATCTTGGCGAACCTGCGGCGCCAGAAGCGCGGGGCGCTGTCGCCGGGCCGCGCCGACCAGGCCAGGACGAAACCGCTCAGGGCGAAGAAGAACGAGACGCCGACGAAGCCGGCGGACGCGGTGCCGAAGAGGTAGGACTCCTGGGCCCCCGGGTCCCGGAACAGGAACTCCAGGCCGCCGTGGAAGAGGAAGACCAGGGCCGCCGCGACGAAGCGGAGGCCGGTCAGGGAGGGAAGGCGGGGGGAGGCGGACGGCGGGGTGACCCGCCGGGACGGGGCGCCTGCCGCCCCGTCCGCCGCTCTCTCCAGGGGTGTGATCGTGGGTTGCATGAGGTGCCCCCGTTGTCGTTTCGAGCGCCGGTGGCGCTGTGGGTCCGCGGAGTATCGGGCGGCCGGCTCGCGGACCGCTGGAGGACGCCGTTCAGCCGGGGGCACGCACTCCAGGCGGAGTCGACCGGGAGTCGAGGGCCCGGCGGAAGGATGGGGGCCGGATGTGCTTGCTCTCCGTGTGTGCACGGCAGCCGGGCAAGCCGAAGCGGGCCGTACCGGCCACCGGAAGAACCCACAGGAGACCCCATGACCCACCTGCTCCACATCGACTGCTCGGCCGTGTCCCAGGGTTCCGTCTCCAAGGAACTCGCGGCCGCGTTCCGCAAGACCTGGAGCGAGAGCCGCCCGGACGGCGCCGTCGTCCACCGCGACCTGGGCGCCGAGGCGATCCCGCACCTGGACGAGGCCGGCATCACCTCGCAGTTCATCCCGTCCGAGGTGCAGTCCCCCGAGCAGAAGGCCGCGGGGGCGCTGCGCGAGAAGCTGGTCGAGGAACTGCTGGGCGCCGAGGCCGTGGTGGTCAGTTCGCCGATGTACAACTGGACCATCCCCTCCACCCTCAAGGCGTGGATCGACCAGGTCCTGGTGGCCGGCCGCACCCTGACCTTCGGCGACGACACCAACCCGCTGGCGGGCCGCCCGGCGACCCTGCTGCTGAGCTACGGCGGCGGCTACACCCCCGGCGCCCCGCAGGAGCACTGGAACCACGTCGACCCGTACCTGCGCACCGTCTTCGAGGACGCCCTGGGCATGGACCTCACCGTCATCACCGCGCAGCTGACGCTCGCGGGCAAGGTGCCCGGGATGGAGGAGCTCGTCGAGATGTCGCGGCAGTCCCGGGAGGACGCGCTCCGCGCCACCGAGGAGCGTGCGGGCAAGGTGGCCGCGGCCCTGGCCGCCGCCTGAGCCCCGCTCCCCCGGGGCGGAGCACGGCGGTGAGGGTGACGTCGAAGGAGCCCGCCACGGCGCCGTCCGGGCCGTGCAGGACCGCGGTGCCCGAGGACGCGTGGGTGTCGCCCGAGACGGTGACCTGCTGGATGCTGTGGATGGTGCCGGGGGCGCCGCCGTCGGGGTCGGGCAGCGGGTGGGTCACGTGGTAGACGAACGACCCGTCCGGGCGCGGGATCCAGTGCCCCGGCCCGCCGAACGCGGGCTCTCCGTCGGGTCCGGCCGGGCCGATCGCCTCCATGGTGTGATCGTCCCGGAAGACGAACGTGGTGCTGTAGGGGGCGGGGACGCCGTCGATGGCCGAGGTCGCGGTCCAGGTGCCCACCAGGGAGGCCGTTTCGCTCTTCGCTGATGCCGTCATGGCCGCAGAGCATCTCCCCCCGCGCTCGGAAGCCGCTCGACCCGGTCTGGTGCGGTCCGGGCCGGCACCCTCGACCGCCCCTCCAGCCGTCCCCGAGGCCGCCGCCGGACGGTGGCCGGACCAGCCGTGGTCGTCGGCCGCCGACGGCGTGAGCGAGGGGACGAAGGAACGATGGTCGAGCGACTGCTCCAGCTCTACGACACGACCCTGCGCGACGGAACACAGCAGGAGGGCCTGGCGCCGACGGTCGAGGACAAGCTCGCCGTCGCACGCCACCTGGACGCCTTCGGGGTGGGCTTCATCGAGGGCGGCTGGCCCGGAGCCATCCCCCGGGACACCGAGTTCTTCCGCCGGGCGCGCACCGAACTGGGCCTGCGCAACGCCGAACTGGCGGCCTTCGGCGCCACCCGCAGGCCCGGCACCCTGGTCACCACCGACCCGCAGGTACGGGCGCTGCTGGAGGCCGAGACCCCGGTGGTGACCCTGGTGGCCAAGAGCCACACCCGGCACGTCGAACTCGCCCTGCGCACCACGCTCGCCGAGAACCTGGCGATGATCGGCAGCACCGTGCGGCACCTGGTACGGGCCGGCCGCCGCGTCTTCGTCGACGCCGAGCACTACTTCGACGGATACCTCGCCAACCGCGAGTACGCCCTGGAGGTCGTCCGCGCCGCCGCCGAGGCCGGCGCCGAGGCCGTGGTGCTGTGCGACACCAACGGCGGCTCCCTGCCGGACGGCATCGGCGCCGTGGTGGCCGACACCCTCACCGCCACCGGCGCGCGCCTGGGCATCCACTGCCACGACGACTCCGGCTGCGCGGTGGCCAACACCCTGGCCGCCGTGGACGCCGGCGCCGACCACGTGCAGGGCACCGCCCACGGCTACGGGGAGCGGTGCGGCAACGCCAACCTGTTCACCGTCGCCGCCAACCTGGTCCTCAAGCGGGGCCGCACCGACGTCATCCCCGCCGGGCGGCTGCGGGAGATGGCCGAGACGGGCCGCGCCATCGGCGAGCTGACCGGGGTGCACGCCCACCCGGCGGCCCCGTACGTCGGCGCCTCCGCCTTCGCGCACAAGGCCGGGCTGCACGCCTCCGCCCTGCGCGTGGACCCCGACCTCTACCAGCACATAGACCCGGGCCTGGTGGGCAACGCCATGCGCACCCTGGTCTCCGACATGGGCGGGCGCTCCTCCATCGAGCTCAAGGCCCGGGAGCTGGGCTACGAGGTCTCGGCCGGCTCCGAGCCGGTGGCGCGGGCCGCCGCCCGGGTCAAGGAGCTGGAGGGGCGCGGCTACAGCTTCGAGTCCGCCGACGCCTCCTTCGAACTGCTGCTGCTGGAGGAGCTGACCGGCGGCGGGCTGGAGTACCCCTTCGAGGTGGACGCCTGGAAGGTCGGCGTCGAGGAGCCGGCCGGCGGCGAGGTGCGCACCGAGGGGTCGGTGCGGCTGCGGATCGACGGCACGCCGCTGGCCGCGACCGGCACGGGCAACGGGCCCGTCAACGCCCTGGACCGGGCGCTGCACCAGGCGCTCGACCCGTTCTTCCCCGAACTGGCCCGGCTGGAACTGGCCGACTACCAGGTCCGGGTGCTGGGGAACGGATCGGGCAGCGCCGCCGCCGCGCGCGTCCTGATCACCTTCACCGACGGGCGCCGCCGCTGGGGCACCGTCGGCGTGGACGGGAACACCGTCGCCGCCTCCTGGCGGGCCCTGCTGGACGCGGTCCGCTACGTCCTGCTGACCGAGCGCGGGGCCGACCACCGCGCCGGGCGCCGTACGGACGCGGCCCCCGCCGAGACCGTCCCCGCGGTGGCGGTCGCGGGCTGACGCGCCGTCCCGGACGGCACCGACGACACCCGGACGAGACAGGGAGTGGACCGTGCGAGTGGAAGACCTCTACATACGGGGGACCGGAGTGCGGCTCCCCGCGTCCCTGCCGGTGGCCGACGCGGTGGCGTCGGGCGACTGCCCGGAACGGGTGGCCGCGGCCACGGGCATGGTCTCGGTGGCGTACTCGCCGGACGAGTCCGCCGCCGAGATGGCGGTGCACGCCGCCCGCACCGCCCTGGAGAGGGCGGGCGGCAGCGGCGGCGACACCGACCTGATCCTGCACGCCGACACCTACCACCAGGGCCAGGACCTGTGGCCCGTCGCCTCCTACGTGCAGCGCGAGACGCTCGGCAACAACTGCCCGGCCATCGAGATCCGGCAGATGTCCAACGGCGGCATGGCCGCCCTGGACCTCGCCCACTCCTACCTCACGGCCGTCCCCGGGCGCCGCGACGCGCTGCTGACCACCGCCGACCGGTTCTGCGAGCCGGGCATCGACCGCTGGCACACCGACCCGGGCACCCCGTACGCCGACGGGGCCACCGCGCTGGTGCTCTCCCGGCGCGGCGGGTACGCCCGGCTGCGCTCCCTGGCGATGCTCGCCGACCCGGAGCTGGAGCCCCTGCACCGCGGTGACGAGCCGTTCGGGCGGGTGCCCTTCTCGCACCGCATACCGGTGGACTTCGAGGAGGCCAAGCGCTCGTTCGTGGCCCGGGTGGGCATGTCGTACGCCGTCACCCGCGCCCACGCCGGGCAGCAGACCGTGCTCAAGCAGGCGCTGGCCGACGCCGACCTGGAGCTGGGCGAGGTGGACTGGGTGGTGCTGCCGCACTTCGGGCGGCGCCGGCTGCAGTCCATCTACTACCAGCCGTTCGGCATCGACCCGTCCCGCACGGCCTGGGAGTGGAGCCGCACGGTCGGGCACCTGGGCGCGGGCGACCAGTTCGCGAGCCTGGACCACCTGGTCGTCTCCGGCCGGGCGGAGCCCGGCGACAACTGCCTGCTCGTCGGCGTCGGCGCCGGCTACAGCTGGGGCTCGGCGGTCGTGGAGATCCTGGACCGTCCCGACTGGGCGCGCACCGCCTGAGCGCACCACCTGAGCGCACCATCCGAACACGCCGCCGGGGCAGGGCTCCTGGACACGCCGTCCCAGCCCCTGGCGCGGCGGCCGGGCGCCGCCCCGCCCGCGACTCCCGCCCGGTGATCCGCCGGCGGGCTCGAACCTCCCTCCTCCGGCGCTCCAGCCCTGCTCGAGCGCTCCCTGCCAACCTGACACAGGCGCCGTGCGAGCGGCGCGACCCGAAGGGAAGACCCGCCATGGTGCCGAACACCGCCACCGCCGTCGCCGAAACCGCCGGGACCGTCCGGACCCATGTCACCGAGCACACCGTCGTCGTCGACGCGTCCGCGGACACCGTCCACGGCCTGGTGGCCGACGTCTCGGCGTGGCCGCAGGTCTTCGGCCCCACCATCCACGTCGAGATCCTGGAGGAGCACGCCGACGAGCAGCTCCTGCGGATCTGGGCCACGGCCAACGACCAGGTCCGCTCGTGGACCTCGCACCGCATCCTCGACAGCCGCGCCCGCACCGTCTCCTTCCGCCAGGTGGCCTCCGCGCACCCGGTGGCGTCGATGGGCGGGAAGTGGCTGGTGGAGCCCAACGACGACGGCGGCAGCCGTGTCGTCCTGCTGCACGACTACACCGCCGTGGACGACGACCCGGCGGCGGTCGAGCTGATCGAGCGGGCGGTGGACCGCAACAGCCGCGCCGAACTGACGGCCCTGAAGAACGCCGCCGAGCAGGGCGGCGCAGGCGGGAGCGGCGGGCAGGGCGGTGCGGAGGACGGCGGGCTGCGCTTCACCTTCAGCGACTCGGTGGACGTCAACGGCTCGGCCGAGGACGTCTTCGCCTTTCTCGACCGCGCCGACCTGTGGCCCGAGCGCCTGCCCCACGTCGCCCGCATCGGCCTGGAGGAATCCCCCTCCGACGGCGGCGGCTCCACCGTCCAGCGCATGGACATGGACACCCGCAGCCCGGACGGCTCCCTGCACAACACCATGTCCGTGCGGGTGTGCTTCCCCGACCGGTCCGTCATCGTCTACAAGCAGCTGCGGGTGCCGGTGGCGATGAGCGGGCACACCGGCCGCTGGGAGATCGAGCCCCATGGAAAGGGCGTGCGCGCCACCTCCTGGCACACCGTCACCCTCGACCCCGAGGGGGTGCGGCAGCTGCTGGGCCCCCAGGCCACGCTCGCCGAGGCCCGCGCCAAGGTCCGGCAGGCCCTGGGAGCCAACAGCACCACCACCCTTCTGCACGCCAAGCGGTTCGCGGAGAGCCTTCATGACCGATCGTGACCTCAGCAGTCCGCTGACCACAGTCCACCGGTTCACCGTCAAGGGGGACCCGCACCGGTTCGAGCGGGAGTTCCGTGAGCACTCCCAGTACCTGCGCCGCCGGCGGGACTTCTCCTATCTGGTGACCGTGCGGCTGCTGGACTCCCCGGGCTCCTACGTCCACGTGGGGCACTGGCGGAGTCTGGAGGGCTTCATCGAGACCGTGCACACCGAGACGTTCCTCGAACACGTGCGGTGCCTGGAGCCCATGGTGGACACCGAGGCCGACCAGGCGGTCAGCGTCGACCGCCTGCTGGTGCGCAACGCGAACCCCGGTCACGACAACGTGGTGCTGCTGCGGTGCACGGTGCTGGGCGGGGCCAGGGAGTTCGAGAAGGAGGCCCAGGAACTGGCCCGGAGCCTGGCCGGTACCGAGGGCTTCGGCGGCTTCGACCTGCTGCGCTCGACCTTCCGGCCGCAGCGGTACCTGGGCATGGTGTGGTGGACCGACACCGGCGCCTGCGACCGGGCCCTGGCCGGCGCCGAGCGCGACGGGGCGTACGACGGGCTGGCCAGGGTGGCGCGGCTGCGCGTCGAGCGCACCCGGCACATCGCCTACGAGCGGGGCCGCGCCGGCTGAGCGCGGCGCACCGGTACGGACGGGCCGGGCCCTCCCGGGGGCCCGGCCCGTCCGCGTCCGCTTCCCGTCCGCGTCCGTTCCGCGAGCATCCCTCTAGCCGCGGGGCGCACCCTGCCCGCATGGCCAACGACACACCACAGGCCCTGCTGACCGTCGTGCGGGGGAACCCCGACGCGGGAGAGCTGGCCGCCGTCACCGCCGTACTGCTGGCGCTGTCGGCCCACCGGGACCCGGCGGACGCCGGTGACCCGCGGGGACCGCGGGCCGCGCCGGACGCCGGCGATCCGCAGGCGTCCGCGGACCGTGCCGACTGGTCCGCCGGGCGGGTCGGCTACCGCCCGCCCACGGCATGGTCACGGGCATGACGGGGCGCGGACCCGCCGGTCCGGGCGGCACGCCCGGCCCCCGGGAGACGCTCGCCGGTCCGGGGGATGTCGAGTCCGGTTCGAGAGGGCGTTCGTACCTTCCCGGAGGAGTCACACGGGCCGGCGCCGCAGAAGCGGCGGCCGCGACGGCACGCGAGGGGGAGGCGATGAACGGTTACCGGAGCTTCACCGATCTCATTCTGTCCAGGGCCCAGGAGACGCCCGGACGGGCGGCGCTCGTCCTGCTGGACGAGGCCGGCGGCCCCGGCGGTGGGCAGACCGCCCGGACCGTCTCCTACGCAGAGCTGGACCGGGAGGCCAGGTCGCTGGCCGGCTGGCTCCAGGAGCACGGCGCGCGGGGCGAGCGGGTGCTGGTCCTGCAGTCCTGCCGGCGGCTGTTCGCCGTCAGCCTGGTGGCCTGCCTGTACGCGGGGGCCGTCGCCGTCCCCGTGCCGCCCGCGGGCGGCCGCCGCCACCACGAGGAGCGGGTGGCCGGCATCGTCAAGGACGCCGCCGTGCGGATCGCCCTGACCGAGGCCGCCGAAGCCCCCGAGGTCTCCCGGCTGCTGGCCCGCGCCGGGTACGGGGACGTCGCCTGCCTGCCGGTGGACGCCGTCCCCGGGGCGGGGCCGTGGCACCGGCCCGACCTCGGCCCCGACTCCGTGGCCTTCCTCCAGTACACCTCCGGTTCCACCCGCGACCCCCGCGGTGTGGTGGTCACCCACGGCAACGTCATGGCCAACCAGGCGGCGATCGGCCGTGCCCTGGGCACCCGGCCCGGCGACCGGCTGGGCGGCTGGCTGCCCTTCCACCACGACATGGGGCTGGTGGGCCAGCTGCTGCACCCGCTGTGGCTGGGCGGCACCGCCGTGCTGCTGTCCCCCACCGCCTTCGTCAAGCGGCCGGTCCGCTGGCTGGAGGCGATCTCCCGGTACGGCGTGCGCGTCAGCGGCGCCCCGGACTTCGCGTACGAGCTGTGCCTGCGCCGGATCACCGACGAGCAGCTCGCGGATCTGGACCTGTCCGGCTGGGAGACCGCCGTCAGCGGCGGCGAGCCGGTGTGCGACAGGACCCTGCGCGCCTTCGCCGAGCGGTTCGCCCCGGCCGGGCTGCGGCCCGGGGCGCTCACCCCCTGCTACGGGCTGGCCGAGGCCACCCTGCTGGTGACCGGCGCCGTGCGCGGACTGGGCGAGGAGCCCGCACGGCTGGTGGTCGACGCCGCCGCGCTGGAGCGCCACGAACTGCGCGCCCCCGCTTCGGACCCGGACCCGGAGGCGGCGGCCGCGCCCGGCGCCGCGCACCGCACCCTGGTCTCCTGCGGTCCCGTCGCCGACGGCGAACTGCGCGTCGTGGAGCCCGTCGGCGGCGAGGTGCTGCCCGAGGGCCGCATCGGGGAGATCTGGCTGCGCGGCCCCGGCGTGGCCCGCGGCTACTGGGGCCGCCCGGCGGAGACGGCGCAGGCCTTCGGCGGACGCACCGCCGGCGGGGACGGCGGCCACCTGCGCACCGGGGACCTGGGCGCCGTCGTGGACGGCGAGCTGTACGTCACCGGCCGCCTCAAGGACATGATCGTGGTGGCCGGCCGCAACATCTACCCGCAGGACCTGGAGCGTACGGTGCAGCGGGTCAGCTCGCTGTTCGGGGCCGCCACCGCGTTCGCCGTGCCCGGCGAGCGGGACCGGATCGTCGTCGTCCAGGAACTGCGCGCCCGCGGCCGGTACGACATCGACCTGGCCGCGCTGACCGCGGCGGTGGGCAACCGCCTGACCGAGGAGTTCGAGGTGCGGCCCGGCGGAGTGCTGCTGGTGCGCCCCGGCACGGTGCGCCGCACCACCAGCGGCAAGGTGGAGCGCGCCGCGATGCGCGGCCTGTTCCTCCGCGGTGAACTGCGGCCGCTGCACGAGGAGATCCTTCCCGAGGTCAGAGAACTGATGACGGCCGGAGCACGGTGATGGGGGCGTACGAGGACCGCGCCGACGCGCTGGAGCGCGCCTTCGGCCCGCTGGAGGACCCGGCCAACCCGCTGGGCCAGGACGCGATCCTGGCCGCCGACGCGGCGGGCCGGATGCCCACCGGTGCGGAGGAGGTCCTCGACGCCCACGGTTTCAACGCCGAGTTCGTGCCCGCGGAGCTGGGCGGCGGACTGTCGCGGATGGACGGCCTGGGCCGGGTGCTGCGGCCGGTCTTCCGCCGGGACGCCTCGCTCGGCTTCGGCTACGGGCTCAACTGTTTCTTCGCGGCCGCCCCCGTCTGGATCGGGGGCAGCGCCGGGCAGCGGGCCGAGGTCGCCGGGCATCTGCTCCAGGGCCGCCGCGTCGCCGTGGCGCGGCACGAGGTGGCGCACGGCAACGACTTCGTCCGCGAGGAGTTCACCGCCCGGCCCGTCGGCGGCGGGTACCTGCTGAACGGCAGCAAGTCGGTGATCGCCAACGCCTCGCGGGCCACCGGGCTCGTCGTCTTCGCCCGCACCGGCGAGGGCGGCGGCGGGCGCAGCCACTCGGTGCTGCTGCTGGACCGGGCCGGGCTGCCCGAGGGCCGGCTGACCGATCTCGCCAGGCGTCCCACCAACGGGATGCGCAGCGCCGAGTTCGGCGGGCTGCGGGCCACCGACTGCCCGGTGCCGGGCGGGGCGCTGGTCGGCGAGAGCGGCGGCGGCTACGAGCTGTCCCTGCGTTCCTCGCTGCTCATCCGGGGCCTGATCCCGTCCATCGTGCTGGCCGGGGCGGACACCGCGCTGCGCACGGTGGCCCGGTTCGCGGCCCGCCGCAGGGCCACAGGGCGCTCCCCGCTGGACGTCCAGCATGTGCGCGACGTCCTCACCGGCGCCTTCCTCGACCTGCTGCTGAGCGACTGCCTGGCCCTGGTGGCCACCCGGGGGCTGCATCTGATGCCCCGGCGGACCAGCGCGTACGCCGCCGCGGCCGCCTATCTGGCCCCGAAGATCGTCGCGGAGTCGATGGACGGGATGTCCGCGGTCCTGGGCGAGGAGAGCCTGGCCCGGGACGGCGCGTACGCGATGTTCGCCAAGCAGCTGCGCGATCTGCCCGTCACCTCGCTGGGCCATGCCGGCAGCGCGGGGCGCCAGGTCAGCCTCCTGCCCCAGCTCCCCTTCTTCGCGCGGCACGTGTGGTTCAACGACGCCGAGGCGCCCGCCGGGCTGTTCCGGCTCCACGGGGACCTGCCGCCGCTGGACCCGGCCGGGCCCGCCCTGCTGGGCGACAGCGATCCGCTCGCCGCCACCCTGGTGGCCACCGACGGCCTGCTGGGCTCCGACGACCTGCCCGGGGACGTCCCGGGGGACCGGGGCGCGCTCGGCACGCTCACCCGTACCCTCGTCGCCGAACTGGGCGAGTTGCGCACGGCGTTCGCCGGGATCGGGGCGGACGACCGCGCGGCCCTGGTCGATCCGCGCAGCTTCGCGCTGGCCGACCGGTACGCCCTGGTGCTGGCTGCCGCCGCCTGCCTGGGCGTGTGGCGGGAGCAGCGGTCCGGCGGCGCCGCCGGACCCTTCCTCGCCGACCCCGCCTGGCCCACCGCGGCCCTCTACCGCCTGTGCCGGCGGCTGGGGCTGCCGCTCCCGGAGCGGCCCGCCGCGTGCGAGAGCCGGGTGCTCGCCGAGGTCCTGGCACGACTGCACGGCCGGCGCAGCTACGACCTCTACGGCACGCACCTGGCCTGACCGCCTCCGCGCCGCCCCCTACGAACCGCAGAAAAGGAGCGCGAGATGTCCGTACCCCCCCGCCGGGTGCGCGAGCAGGCGTACGCCGACTGGCTGACCGAACGCCTGGCCCACTACCTCGGCCGGCCGGTGGAGGAGGCCGTGTCGTTCGCCGAGCACGGCCTGGACTCCGTGGCCGCGCTCAGCCTCTACGGCGACATCGAGGAGAAGTACGGCCCGCTGATCGACCCCACCGACGTCTGGGCCTACCCGACCGTGCGCGCCCTGGCGCGGTACCTGGCGCTGCGGGACCCCCGCCCCGGCGGGGACGGCCGGGTGCGCGCGGCGTTCGTCTTCACCGGGCAGGGCTCCCAGCACCCCGGCATGACCGCCGGGCTGTACCTGCACTCCACGGGATACCGCGCGCATCTGGACGAGGCGGCGGACGCGCTGCTGCCCTACACCGGGCTGTCGGTCGTCGACCTGATCCTCAGCGGGGACGCGCGGATCCACCAGACGGCGTTCACCCAGCCCGCCCTGTTCGCCGTCGAGTACGCCCTGGCCCGCACGCTGGAGGAGTCGGGGGTGTGCCCGGTGGCGGTGCTGGGCCACGGCATCGGCGAGTTCGCCGCCGCCACCGTCGCCGGGGCGCTGACACTGGAGTCGGCGGCCCAACTGGTGGCGTTACGGGGCGCGTTCATGCAGTACCTGCCCTCCGGCGGCGGGATGACGGCCACCTGCGCCCCCGCCTACGAGGCCGCCGAGCTGCTGTCCGGCGAGCCCGGGGTGAGCATCGGCGCGGTCAACGCGGCGCGGGCCACCGTGCTGTCCGGGGAGATCGCCGCTCTGGAGCGCGTCCAGGAGAAGCTGGCCGCACGCGGCATCGCCGCCACCCCGCTGAACGTCACGCACGCCTTCCACTCCCCGCTGATGGCGCCGGTCCTGCCGCGCTTCGAGCAGGTGGCCCGGAGACTGCCCGGCGGCGCGCCGCGGGTGCCGTTCTACTCCACGGTGCGGGGCGGTTACACGGGCGAGCCGCTCTACGCCCCCTACTGGTCCCTCCAGATCACCTCCACGGTGCGGTTCGCCGACGCGGCCCGGCAGCTGCTCGCCCAGCAGACCCCGACCCATGTCGTGGAGATCGGCCCCAAGGCGGTCCTCACCCCCTTCGTGCGCCGTATGGGCGGCAGCCGGGGGCCGGTCTGCCTGCCCATGTGCCGGGGGCCGGAGAGCAACGCGGTGGACCTCGCCGGAGTGCTGTCCGAGCTGGACGCCGGTCCGCTCTCCGTGTCCCTGGCGGAGGGCTGAGGTGGCGCCCACCGCACAGCCCGCGGGGAGCGGGGGGCACGGGGGACACGGCGGAGGGGCGCCGGGCCTCCTGGAGGTCGCGGGCCCCCACGGCCACTGGGACCCGGTCCGGCGGGAGCTGGCGCACCGGGGGACCGCGGTGGTGGCCGGGCGCCTGCCCGACTGGCGTCTGCCGGGCGGGGAGACGGCGCTGCGCCGGATGCTGGGCCGGGACTGGCACCGCTACGAGGCCATGGCGCAGCCCCTGATGAAGGAACGTTTCTCCGCTTCCCGGCTGCTGCTGCGGCACGTGATCGCCGCGGCGATCGACACGGCCCCGGAGCAGGTGGACCTGGCGTACCAGCCCGGCGGGCGGCCATACGTGCGCGGCTGCGACCAGATCGACATCAGCCTGAGCCACACCCGCGAGACGCTGGTCGCCGGGATCACCCGCAGGGGCCGGATCGGGGTGGACGTCGAGTCGGCGGACCGCCGGATGGCCGGCACCGGTTCGGAGTCCCAGGGCTGCACCCCGTACGAGCTGGCCCGGCTGGACGAGGGGGAGGCGGGCGACCGCAACGCCACGCTGGTGCGGCTGTGGACCCTGAAGGAGGCGTACAGCAAGGCGCTCGGCCAGGGGCTGCGCTTCCGGTTCACCGAGTTCGGCTTCGACCTGGGCGCGGACCGGATCCGGCTGGTGCGGCCCGACGGGACCCCGGCGGGCGGCGACGACTGGGCGTTCGGCACCGGCGTGCTGGGCGGGGACCCGGACGGCGACCCGGACGGCGGGCAGGCCGGGGGGTACGTCGTCGGCACCGCCGTGTACGACTCCGGTTTCGGCGAGAACTCCGACCTGTCGGTGCGCACCGCCCTGGACGCCGGCCTCCTCGACGCGCTGCTCGGCGCGGCGTCCCCGCCCGCCTCCTTCGGGGCGGACCCGTGAGCGGACCGCGAGCGGGGTCCCGCGGGGCACACGGCTCAGGGGATCCAGCCGGCCTCCTCGGCGATCCGCACGGCGTCGATGCGGTTGCGGGCGTTGAGCTTGGTGACGATGGTCGTCAGGTAGTTGCGGACGGTTCCCTTGGACAGGTAGAGGGTGCCGGCGATCTCGGCGGCGTCGGCGCCCTGCGCGGCGAGCCGCAGCACCTCCAGCTCCCTGGGGGAGAGGGGGTTGTCGGGGCAGTCCCAGGCGGACAGGGCCAGCTGGGGGTCGATGACGCGCTGGCCCTGGGCCACGGAGCGCACGGCGTGGGCGAGCCGGTCGGAGGGAGCGTCCTTCAGCAGGAACCCGGTGACGTGCGCGGCCAGGGCCCGGCGCAGGGTGCCCGGGCGGCCCAGGCTGGTGAGGATCAGGGTCCGGCAGGCGGGAAGCCGCTCGTGCAGGTCGGCCGCCGCCGTGAGTCCGTCGACACCGGGGAGGTCGACGTCGAGGACGGCCACGTCGGGCCGGGTCTCCAGGGCGCGTTCCACGACGAGGTCCCCCCGGTCGACGGCGGCCACGACGCTGAAGTCGGGTTCCAGCTCCAGCAGGGCGACCAGCGCCCCCCTGATCATGTGCACGTCCTCGGCGAGCAGGATCTTCACCGACAGCATTGGCCCCCCAGACCGGAATGGTGTCCGGCCCCCGGACCGGAACGCTCGTGTCAGGCCGCGGATCTCGCGGCGTCCGCCGTGCCCAGCCCCCCGGTCCCCGGCGGGTGCGCCGCCGCGGTGGGGTGTGCGGGCGCCCGGGCGACGAGGTGGAACCGGCCGTCCTCGCGGACACCCGCCTCCACCCGGCCGCCGATCGCCGAGAGCCGGGTGCGGAGGTTGCCCAGGCCGCTGCCGCTGTGCGGGGAGCGGTCCGGGCGCTGCCCGGCCACCCCGTCGTTGACCAGCCGGAGCACCACCGTCTCCCCGTCGGACTCGACCGAGATCACGCAGGTCTGGGCCTTGCTGTGGCGGAGGATGTTGGTGACCCCCTCCCGCAGCGCGGTCGCCAGCACGGTGTCGGTGACCGGGTGCAGCCGGCCGCAGGAGATATCCGCCTGCGCCCGGATCTCGGCCGTCGCCAGGATGGCGGCGGCCGAATCCGCCTCCGCCTCCAGCGACATGTCGCGGTAGCCGCTGGCGACCAGCCGTACGTCCGACAGCGCCTGCCGGGAGACCTCCAGGACGGAGGCGATCTCCTCACGCGCCCGGTCGGGCCGGGAGTGCACCAGGCGGTAGATCAGCTCGCTCTTGAGCGTGATGGCCGACAGGCTGTACCCCAGCAGGTCGTGCAGGTCGCGGGCGAACCTCAGGCGCTCCTCGGTGACCGCCATCCGGGCCATCTCCGCCCGCGAGGCCTGGACCTCGGCCACCAGATCGCTCAGCCTCGCCGTTCCGTAGAGGATCAGCCCCGCCATCATGGTCGAGGTCGTCAGATAGGCGACCGTCACCCAGTCCAGACCGGCCGAGACGGTCATGGCCAGCATGGTGCCCGCGATCACGCCGTAGGAGGGCCAGGCCACCCGGCCGGGCAGCAGGAGCAGCAGCGAACCGGCCAGCGGGCCGGCCATGCTCCCCCAGTTGAGGCCGAAGAAGAGGAACGGCAGGTAGGTCAGCACGGCCTGCGCCAGCAGGGTGGTGCAGCGCCGCCGTAACGACCAGCGCTGCGCCCCGGGGGATATGTGGAGGAACTGGAAGACGAAGACCACGGCCACGCACCCCAGGCACAGCAGCACCTGACTCCGCTCGGCGCCGCTGCGCAGGACGTTGAGCAGCGAGATCCCCGAGTAGTACACCAGGGTGGCGACCGCGATGGTCCTGGCCAGCTTCGGGGCCGGCAGTTCGCGGTGGCGCGCCTGTGACCACCGGGAGGACGTGCTCCGGGCCCCCGCTTGAGCGGGAGCCCGGAGGGAGGAGGCGCTGTCCGGGGTGTCCTGCACCTGGCTGCTCCTCGGTCAGAAGCCATGACGTTGAACCATGAGTTGACCGCATCGTATTGGCCATGGCTTGACTCTGGCCACCGACGAGGAGCAGCGTCCGAAATCAGACGAACAGCGGTATCGGATTCAGATTCTCGTAGGCCGTCGGGCGTTCGAGCCGGCCCAGTGCCACCGGTATGTCGAACAGACGGCCCGGCGCGAAACGCGCCCAGAAGTGACGCAGACCGGGAGCGATCACCCTGACCACCGGAACGCCCACGTCAGGACGTGTCTGATCGAGTACGAGCAGCTCCGTCCCACGGGCTTCGAGAAGAGACCGGGCCGTCTCCACGTCGTCGTACAGATCGTGACGGGGGATGTGCGTGTAGTCGGATGGGGTCAGTGGCGTCGTTGACTGGTCCGGAGCCAAATATGGCTGATTCCTTATGGTCGCACGGGTCCACCACGACAACAGCTCGGGAGGTGCGGCACCGTATCCGGCCCCGTTCTCCCCGACCCGGGCCACCGAGGCGGCCAGCTGCCCCATCTCCGTCAGCGCGCGGCGCAGCGCCAGCCGGGGATCGAAGTGGGCGCCGAACCCCAGCACGATGTCCTGCGCGGGCTTGTCCGTGCGCCGCGACAGCGCCGCCATCACGGGAATGCCCAGGTCGGCGGTGAGATCCAGGACCCACAGCCGCCGTTTCATCCGCGCGTAGACCTCCCGCAGCCCGGCGAGCCAGGGCTCGTCGAAGGTGTCCAGGTCCACGGCCGGCTGGCGGGTGCGGTTGTACCACCACAGGGCCACCGCGTCGCGCTCGACCAGCTCCAGGAAGCCCTGGACGACGGCGTCCTCCAGGCTGCTGCCGGCCGCGTTCCCGTTGGAGTCGGCGCGGGGCCCGCCCGAGCCGGTGGAGGAGCGGTGGCCGAAATACAGCATGGAGGTCGGCAGCAGCCGGTGGGCCCGGGCCGTCAGGGACCACACGGGCGTCCACTCCACCGGGCGGTCGGCGTCGAAGGGTGCGCACACCTGGTGGAAGGGGGAGGCGGTGGCGTTCCAGCGCTCCCGGTCCCGGAACTGCCGCTCGTCGAAGAGCTGGCACGCGTTGGGGTGGATCGCCCGCTCCCCCAGCCCCCGCAGGCTGTCGTACACCATGGGTTCGTCGCCCTGGCGGGTGGCGCTGTAGCGCTCCACCGCCTCGCACAGCGCGCCGACCTCGGCCTCCAGCGCGGTGACGCCCTTGCCGCCGCTGAGACTGCGCAGCCCGCCGCGGAGATCGGCGAGCGTGTGGGCGTCCAGCGCCAGGTTGTGGCCCGAGACGTAGGAGTTGAGGCCGTCGGGCAGCCGGGCGTCCCGCCGCACCTCGCGCACTATCCCGGTGACCGGATCCACCAGATGCCCGTACCGCTCCAGGACCTGCTCGGGGGTGAGGGAGCGGTCGTTGCTCCCGCCCCGCGCCGCCTTCGGCCGGGGTACCAGGGGGAGCGGCCGCCACACCTGCCCGGACACCAGCGAGGGGTCGCCGCACTCCGGGCACTGGGGACGCCGGTACACCGTGTGGTGGCCGGTGCGCAGGGTGAGGGTGTCCAGGACGCGGACGGCTTCCTGGCCCTCGTTGCGCACCCCCGCCAGCCACTTCGCCGCCTCCAGCACCGCCATCCGCAGGCCCATCCCACGCCCGGCCGCCAGGGAGGCGGACGGGCGGGGCAGGGGCGCGTCGCTTCCGATGGCCCGCTGGAGCGGCACCTCCGAACGGCGGTGGATGCGGATCCGGTGAGCCAGGCAGGACCAGCAGGGCCCCGAGCCGGGCCGGAACACCGGCCCCACCCAGGGCTCGGGGCCGCAGGGGCCGGCCAGCAGCCAGGGCAGCCCGCGCTCGCGGTGCCAGGCGTCCACGGACCGCAGGCCGGGGGCCAGGTAGTCGTCGCAGAGCACCAGCGAGAAAACGTTACTGCCGGGCCCGCCGTCGCCGCCGTCGCCGCCCGGCCGCTCTCCCTCGGGAGGAGGGAGCGGCCCCAGCACCCTCAGACCGGACTCCTCGCAGGCCGCGCGGGCCCGGTCGCCGTCCACCCCGCCGACGGTGATCAGCCGTACGGCGGTACGGGCCAGCGCCGCGCCCGCGGCGCCGCCGTCCAGACCGGCCAGCTCCCAGTAGGCGGCCGCCGATACGTCGGTGCCCTCCCCTGGAGCGGACCGGTAGCCGACGAGATTGGCCCGCGCCAGCTCCCCGATGATCCGGCCGGCCTCCGCCGGAGGGACCAGGGCGCCCGCCTCGCGCAGCACCCCGGCCACCGTGCGGGTGCCGTCCAGCAGCGGGGCGAGCGCCTCGGCGGGCCGGCCGTACAGCGCCCTGACCCCGCGCGGCGAGAGCAGGTAGACCGCCTCGCCGGGCACCACCTCGGCCCGCAGATGGCGACGGAAGCCCACGAAGGGGCCGCCGTCGGCAGCCTCTTCGCGTTGTCTCACGCCCCCACCGGCCCCGGGACCTCCAGGCGGAGGTCGTCCGCGCGGGTGCAGCCGAAGCAGGCCAGCTGCTCGGCGTCGCGGGTGTCGAGCTGCTCCAGGTCCTCGATGAGCAGCGGGTCGCCGGCGTAGACCGGCTCGGACGCGTACAGGCCGAGCTCCGCGAGGATCGCCACGGAGTCCGGCACGCCGCCGTGGGGCGCCTCGGCGGCGGGCAGGCCGAACCCGGACAGCACCGCGACCGGGTCGGCGGTGTACCGTGCCTCCAGGCCGGGCTCCAGCCCGGTGCGGGCGGCCAGTTCGGCGAAGCGCCGGTCCTCCGTGCCGGTGTGCTCCGTCGAGGCGGTGGCGGGCGTGTTGGTTCGCATCTGAAGACCCCCATATGAGTCGGACGGCCGAGCGTTCGAATCAATCGTGATGATTGTGTGATCCATGCCACCCGGGAGCCCAGTGCGGCGTTCACCACCGACCCATGAGATTTTCACGACCGCGCTCATGAGCGCCTCACTGTGCGCCGCTCCCGCACCGTGCGAGCCTCACTCAATGCTCCGAGATGAACCGCCAGGCGGACAGCCGGCGGATTGGGCTCGACTAGGGGAGAGCACACCATGGAGATCAAGGTTCTGGGCCCGCTCACGGCGGTGGAGCGGGGAGTGTCTGTGGTTCCGAGCGCCGCCAAGCCGAGGCAGATCCTCGCGCTGCTCGCCCTCCAGGCCGATCACGTGGTGACCGTGCCGACCCTGATGGAGGAGATCTGGGGCGAGAACGTCCCGCGCAGCGCCGCCACCACCCTGCAGACCTACATACTCCAGCTGCGCCGCAGGATCGCGGTGGCGCTGGAGGGCGATCCGGCGCGGGAGGCCAAGGACGTGCTGGTCACCCAGCACGGCGGCTACCTGCTCCAGGTACAGCCCGGCCAGGTGGACGTCCAGGAGTTCGAGCAGCTCGCCGCGTCCGGCCGGGCCGCCTACGACGCCGGTGACGACCGTACGGCCTCCGAGATGCTGGGCCGCGCGCTGAAGATGTGGCACGGCCCCGCGCTGGTGGACGTACGGGTCGGCGGTGTCCTGGAGCTGGAGGTCCTGCGTATGGACGAGGACCGGATGGCGGCTCTGGAACGCCGCGTCGACGCCGACCTGCGGCTGGGCCGGCACACCGAACTCGTCCCCGAACTCAGGGTGCTGGCCGCCCGTCACCCCATGCACGAGAACTTCTGCGCCCAGCTGATGGTGGCCCTGCACCGCTCCGGCAACTCCTGGCGGGCCCTGGAGTCCTACCAGCGGCTGCGCAACACGCTCATCGAGGAGCTGGGCATGGAGCCCTCGCCGAAGCTCCAGCGCCTGCACCACGCGGTGCTCTCCGGTGACCCGCAGCTGGACGCCACGGCGCACGCGGTGCGCTGACCGGCCCGGGGCGGCGGGACGGCGCGGGACGGCGCGGGAACGGTCCGGCGACTGCTCCAGCCGACCTCTAGGCGGCGTTCCTACGTTCGCCCGATGACGATCCTCGACGACATCACGACGAGCCCACCGGCATCGCGGACCACCCCGGACCAGGACCTGGACCAGGCACCGGACCGGACGGCGGAACCCGGCCCCGACCTGCGCCGCGCCACCGCGGAACTGCTCCGGCTCAAGGAGGAGGTGGGCCGGGGCCCCGATCCGGACGCCACCCGCCGGCAGCACGCCAAGGGCAAACTCACCGTCCGCGAGCGGCTGGAGGTCCTCTTCGACGAGGGCACCTTCACCGAGATCGAGCCGCTGCGCCGCCACCGCGCCACCGGCTTCGGCCTGGAGGACCGCAAACCGCACGGCGACGGCGTGGTCACCGGCTGGGGCACCGTCCACGGCCGCACCGTCTTCGCCTACGCCCACGACTTCCGCGTCTTCGCCGGCGCCCTGGGCGAGGCCCACGCGGCCAAGGTCCACAAGGTCATGGACCTTGCGCGGGCCGCGGGAGCGCCGCTGGTCTCCCTCAACGACGGGGCCGGCGCGCGCATCCAGGAGGGCGTGACCGCGCTGGCCGGATACGGCGGCATCTTCCGCCGCAACACCGCCGCCTCCGGCGTCATCCCGCAGATCTCGGTGATGCTGGGCCCGTGCGCGGGCGGGGCGGCCTACTCCCCGGCGCTGACCGACTTCGTGTTCATGGTCCGCGACACCTCGCAGATGTTCATCACCGGCCCCGACGTGGTCAAGGCCGTCACCGGCGAGGAGATCACCCACAACGGGCTGGGCGGCGCCGACGCGCACGCCACGGCCTCCGGCGTGGCCGGCTTCGCCCACGACGACGAGGCCGAGTGCCTGGAGGACGTGCGCTACCTGCTGTCGATGCTGCCGGCCAACAACCGGGAACTGCCGCCCGTCGTACGCGGCGGCGACCCGGCCGACCGGCGCTGCGAGGCCCTGGCCGACATCGTCCCCGCCGACGGCAACCGCGCCTACGACGTGCGCGCGGTGATCGAGGAGATCGTCGACGACGGCGAGTACTTCGAGGTGCACGAGGCCTGGGCGCGCAACGTGGTGTGCGCGCTGGCGCGCATCGACGGCCAGGTGGTCGGCGTGGTGGCCAACCAGCCCCAGCAGCTCGCCGGCGTGCTGGACATCCACGCCTCCGAGAAGGCCGCCCGGTTCGTCTCAACCTGCGACGCCTTCAACATCCCCCTGGTGACCCTGATCGACGTGCCCGGCTTCCTGCCCGGGGTGGACCAGGAGCACGGCGGGATCATCCGGCACGGCGCGAAGCTGCTGTACGCGTACTGCAACGCCACCGTGCCGCGCGTCTCCGTCGTCCTGCGCAAGGCCTACGGCGGCGCGTACATCGTCATGGACTCCCAGTCCATCGGCGCCGACCTGACCTACGCCTGGCCGACCAACGAGATCGCGGTGATGGGCGCCGAGGGCGCGGCGGGCGTCGTCTTCCGGCGGCAGATCGCCGCCTCCGACGACCCCGAGGCCACCCGGGCGGAGCTGGTCGAAGAGTACCGGTCCGAGCTGATGCACCCCTACTACGCGGCCGAACGCGGCCTGGTCGACGACGTCATCGACCCCGCCGACACCCGGCGGGTCCTGGCCCGCTCCCTGGCCATGCTCCGCCGCAAGCAGGCCGACCTGCCCGAACGCAAGCACGGCAACGTCCCGCTGTAGTGCGTGGACGCCCCCTCGGAAGCGGTGGCCGCCGGCCCGTCCAGGCAGGCGCGAGTCCCCGTCTAGGGACGGCTTCAACCATGAGTTCACCGGAAGCGGCGGCACGTCACGAGCGGGCGGCCGCCCGGCCCGGCACCGGGGCGGCGAGGGACCGAACCCCGAACCGCCCCGGCCGCCGAAACCCTCAGCAAGCGCCACGAGAGCGTCACGGACGAAGGGAACGGCAGTGGCCCGCACAGTTCCAACCGCCGGATGCCGACAGCGGCAGCCGGTCCCGTCGAAGGGGAGGTAAGCGGTGGTACGCAGAGTCGTGATCACAGGTCTGGGCGTCGTCGCCCCCGGCGGGGTAGGCGTCAAGGAGTACTGGGAGCTGCTCACCGCGGGACGCACCGCGACCCGCACGATCTCCTTCTACGACGCCTCCCCCTTCCGCTCGCGGGTCGCCGCCGAGTGCGACTTCGACCCCGCGGCGGCGGGCCTGAGCCCGCAGGAGATCCGCAGGCTCGACCGGGCCGCCCAGTTCGCCGTCGTCTCCACCCGCGAGGCGCTGGCCGACAGCGGCCTGGACGTCTCCGCCCTGGACCCGTCCCGGATCGGCACCTCGCTCGGCAGCGCGGTGGGCTGCACCACCAGCCTGGAGCGCGAGTACGTGGTGGTCAGCGACGGCGGCCGCAAGTGGAACGTCGACCACGAGTACGCGGTGCCCGAGCTGTACCGCCACTTCGTGCCCAGCTCCATGGCCGCCGAGGTGGGACAGGAGGCCGGCGCCGAGGGCCCGGCCGCGGTGGTCTCCACCGGCTGCACCTCCGGCCTGGACTCGCTCGGCCACGCGGTCGAGCTGATCCGCGAGGGCACCTGCGACGTGATGATCGCGGGCGCGACGGAGGCGCCGATCTCGCCCATCACCTCGGCCTGCTTCGACGCCATCCACGCCACCACGCCCCGCAACGACACACCCGAGAGCGCCTGCCGGCCCTTCGACCGGACCCGCAGCGGGCTGGTCCTGGGCGAGGGCGCGGCGATCCTGGTCCTGGAGGAGCTTCAGAGCGCACGCAGGCGCGGGGCCCACATCTACGCGGAGATCGCGGGCTTCGCCGCCCGCTGCAACGCCTACCACATGACCGGCCTCAAGCCCGACGGCCGCGAGATGGCCGAGGCCATCGACGCCGCCCTGGACGAGGCCCGCCTCGACCCGACGGCGATCGACTACATCAACGCCCACGGCTCCGGCACCAAGATGAACGACCGTCACGAGACCGGCGCCTTCAAGCGCAGCCTGGGCGACCACGCGTACGCCACCCCCGTCAGCTCCATCAAGTCGATGATCGGCCACTCCCTGGGCGCCATCGGCTCCCTGGAGATCGCCGCCTGCGCCCTGGCGATGGAGCACGGCGTCCTGCCGCCCACCGCCAACCTGCACGAGCCCGACCCCGAACTCGACCTCGACTACATCCCGCTGACCGCCCGGGAGCGGAAGACCGACACGGTGCTCAGCGTCGGCAGCGGCTTCGGCGGTTTCCAGAGCGCCATGCTGCTCGCCCGGCCGGAGAGGAGTGCCCGATGACAGCGACACCGACGGCGCCGGCGGTACGGCCCGAGGCGGCGACCGCGCCGGCCGTACGGACCACCGCGGTCGTGACCGGCCTGGGCATCGCCGCCCCCAACGGCCTGGGCACCGAGGACTACTGGAGGGCCACTCTGGCCGGCGAGAGCGGCCTGGGGCGCGTCACCCGCTTCGACCCCTCCCAGTACCCCTCCACCGTCGGCGGTGAGGTCCCCGGCTACGTCGCCGAGGAGCACATCCCCAGCCGGCTGATGCCGCAGACCGACCACATGACCCGCCTGGCGCTCACCGCGGCCGACTGGGCCGTGGCGGACGCCGGCATCGTCCCCGGAGACCTGCCCGAGTACGGCATGGGCGTGGTCACCGCCGCCTCCGGCGGCGCGGTGGAGTTCGGCCAGCGCGAGCTGCAGAACCTGTGGAGCCAGGGCAAGGAGTACGTCAGCGCGTACCAGTCCTTCGCCTGGTTCTACGCCGTCAACACCGGCCAGATCTCCATCCGCCACAAGATGCGCGGCCCCAGCGGGGTGCTGCTGACCGAGCAGGCCGGCGGCATCGACTCCATCGGCCACGCCCGCCGCCACGTCCGCAAGGGCGTGCCCATGGTCGTCACCGGCGGTGTCGACGCGGCCCTGTGCCCCTGGGGCTGGGTCCCGCAGATCGCCTCCGGCCTGATGAGCACCGAGTCCGACCCCTCCCGCGCCTATCTGCCCTTCTCGGCGGAGGCGAGCGGATACGTGCCGGGCGAGGGCGGGGCGATCCTCATCGTGGAGGACGCCGAGTCGGCCCGGGAGCGCGGCGCCGAGCACGTCTACGGAACCGTCGCCGGCTACGCCGCCACCCTCGACCCCGCCCCCGGCAGCGGACGGCCCTCCGCGCTGCGCCGGGCCGCCGAGAACGCCCTGGCCGACGCCGGAGCGGCCCCCTCGGACGTCGACGTCGTCTTCGCCGACGCGGCGGGCACCCCCGGGCTGGACCGGGCCGAGGCGAAGGCGCTGGAGGAGATCTTCGGCGCCCGCGGCGTACCGGTCACCGCGCCCAAGAGCATGACCGGGCGGCTGCTGGCCGGAGGCGCCGCGCTGGACGCGGCCACCGCGCTGCTGGCGCTGCGCGACGGAGTCATCCCGCCGACCGCCGGCGTCGCCGAGGCCGACCCCGGCCACCGGATCGACCTGGTCACCGGCGCCCGCGAGGCGGACCTGCGCACCGCGCTGGTGCTGGCCCGCGGCCACGGCGGCTTCAACGCGGCGCTCGTCCTGCGCCGCGCCCACTGAGCCGGGCCCACCGAACCGGGCCACCGAACCGGACCCACCGGTCCCCGACCCCCACACGCGCACACGCACCGCGCGTCCACGCACATCACAGAGAGGAACCAACATGTCCACGACCACCACGAAGACCGAGGTGACCCTGGCGGACCTGACCCGGATGCTGCGCGAGAGCGCCGGCGAGGAGGAGGGCGTGGACCTGGACGGCGATGTCCGGGACACCCCGTTCATCGACCTCGGCTACGACTCCCTCGCCCTGCTCCAGGTCATCGGCCAGATCCAGCGCGAGTACGGGATCGCGATACCGGACGACGCGGTCGTCGACGCCGAGACGCCGGGCGCCCTGCTGGACCTCGTCAACTCCGGCCAGGCCTCCCCCGCCTGAGCCGGCCCCGGGCCGCCCTGCCGAACGCTCTCCGGCAGGGCGGCCGCTCCCTTCCCCCGCGCCTCTTTCCGCGCCCCGCGCCCCGTCCGCGCCGCGGCCCCGTCACCAGCCAGTCCGCCTCCCGTTTGCCGAAGCCATCCGCCGCCGGGGATCCGGCCGCCGACAGGAGAGCCCATGCCGCTCACCGAACACACCGCAGTGGTCCGCAGACTCACGGTCAGCACCAGGGGCGAGCCGGCCGGGGAGGCCGGCCGCGGCGAACCGGTCACGGCCACCGCCGCGGCCGTCTCCGCCGTGCTGCGCGCCTTCGGCCGCTCGCCGGAGGACCTGCCGGCCCGTACGGCCGTCTTCGTCGGCGCCGCCCGCACCGCCGCCGGCCTCGGCCCGGAGCACGAGGGCTTCGCCGTGCGCACCGCCTCCTCGCCCGGCCGCGCGCTGCGCCTGGCGCACCGCGAACTGCTCGCCAAGAACGTCGACCTCGCGCTCGTCGCCGGATTCGGCGAACCCCGGGCGGAGGCGGTCACCGTCCACGCGGTGCGGCGCGCGGCCGAGGCCGTCGCGGACGGCGAGTCCGTGCTGGGCGTACTGGACCTCCCCGGACAGGCGCCCGGAACACCCGGCCCCGGAACCCCTGGCGCCCCCGGCCCCGCCGACGACGCGCCCGTGGTCCGTCCCCTGCGGTACGGCGGCCGCGGCACCGACCCCGGCGGCGTACGGCTGCTGCTGTGGTCGGGCCGGGACGAGGCCGACGAGGCCCGGGTGCGCGGCGAGCTGCGCCCGATGGTCGACCGGCTCTTCCCCGAGGCCTTCCCCGTCCTGCCCACCGCGGTGCCCTGCGGACAGGAGCCCGGCCCGGTGCGCGCCGCGGCCGTCACCACCGCCGACCGGGCCGCGCGGGCGGTGCTCGGGGCGAAGGCCGTCACCACCGGCAGGCCGCGCCCGGTCGCCCTCCTCTTCCCGGGCCAGGGGTCCCAGCACACCGCGATGGCGGCCGGGCTGTACGGCCGGGAGCCGGTGTTCACCGCGGCCATGGACGCCGTGCTCGACCTGTTCGGTGAGGACGGCGAGGACGTCCGGGCCGACTGGCTCGCCGACGGGACCACCCGCACGCCGGGGATCGGCATCGACGACGTGCGCCGCGCCCAGCCGCTGCTGTTCGCCGTGGACTACGCGCTGGGCCGCACCGTCCTCGGCTGGGGCGTGCGCCCCACCGCCTTCCTCGGCCACAGCGCCGGCGAGCTGGTCGCCGCGGTCTTCGCGGGCGTGGTGTCGCTGCCGGACGCCGTCGGCATGATGCGCGAGCGGGTGCGGTACGCGGTGGAGATCCCGCCGGGCGGCATGCTCGCCGTCGGCGCCTCCGAGGAGGAGCTGCGCCCGTACCTGCGCGGTGACGTGGCCATCGCCGCGGTCAACGCGGGCCGGCAGACCATGCTGGCCGGCTCCCGCGGGCCGCTGGGCGAGGTCGAGGCGGCGCTGCGCGCCGACGGCCACACCGTCGTCGCCGTCCCCGCCACCAGCCCCTTCCACTGCCCGGCGATGGCACCGGCGTCCGAGGCCGTCGAGCGCGCCTACCGCGGCGTACGGCTGAGCCCGCCCGCGCTCCCGCTCTACTCCGGCTACACCGGGGGCCCGCTGAGCCCCGAGGACGCGCTGCGGCCGGACTTCTGGGCCCGCCAGCTCACCGACACCGTGTACTTCAGGCCCGCGCTGGACGAACTGCTCGCGGCCGACGACATGCTGCTGATCGAGGCGGGCCCCCGGCAGACCCTCACCGCGTTCGCCCGCCGCCACCAGGCGGTACGGCTCAAGGCCAGCGCGGTGGTGCCGATGCTGCCGGCCCGCCCCGGCGGGCCGGTGGAGGACCGGCGCTCGGTGCTCACCGCCGCGGCCCGGCTGTGGGAGGAGGGGCACGCCCTGGACCTGGACGCGGTGAGCCGGCTGTGGAACTGGAGGGCCGACGCCCCGCCCGCTGCGGAGGCCCCCGCCGCGGAGGCCTCGGCGGCGGACGGCCGCTTGGGGGAGCGCCGGCCCCTGACGGCCGTATGAGCGCCCGTACGGCCCCGGCGAGCATCTGGTGGGGCGTGTACCGGTCCCTGACGGCGGCGGGGAACGGCCGGACGCCCCCGCCGCACCTCGCCCTGCCGGCGCCCGGCCACCACGGCTGGCTCCTCCCCGACCTCTCCGGTGCCTCCGACCTCTCCGGTGCCTCCGACCTCTCCGGTGCCTCCGGCCTCTCCGGTGGCCCGGACATCCCGGGCTCCTTCGGCCTCCCCCGGCCGGCGGGGCGCCCGCGGACGTAACCCGAACGGCTCCCGACCGCAGGACACCGGGAACGCGCGCGTCCAGCCTGGCTGTGTAGAGGTGGGCCCGGACGGGCCGGGGCGTTCGGCCGATCGCGTGGCCGGCGCTGTCGCTCGCTGGAGGTGCCGGATGCCGCAGGTGCGGGTGTACGTGTCCATACCGCTGCCGGTGGAGGAGGTGTTCGGACGCCTGGCCGACGGGTGCGGGCTGGCGGCCTGGCACTCGGGCGTGGTGTCGGTGCGCCGGGTGGATTCGCGGGAGGGGGAGTACCGGTACCGGTTCCCAGGGCGGCGCCGGGAGTGCGTGCTGCGGCGGGTGGTGTGCGAGCCGCCGTCACGGGTGTCGTTCGAGGGGCAGCGGATGTGGACGCCGCTCGGGTGGCAGATGCCGCGCTACGACTTCCGGCTGTGGCCGTGGGAGGGCGGCGGATGCCGGGTGGAGGTGGGGGTCAGGTGCGCCCTGGGGGGCGCGATGGTGCTGCTGTGGCCGGTGGTGTCGTGCGGGTGGAGGCGTGATCTGCCGGCGGACGCGCAGGCGCTGTACGAGCGGCTGACGGACGCGCGGGAGCGGGATACGGAGGCCGCCGTGGCCGAGGCGGGTCCCGCGGCGGGCGGCGGCCCGTCCGGCGTCGGCTCCGCCCCCGCCGGGGCGGTCCGGAGCGTGGAGGCCGCTGTGCCGCCCGCCTCCCCCAGGCCGCCCCGCTCCGCCCGCCGCTTCCGCTTCCCCGCCCCGAACGGCTGACCGCCCCGGACGCCCACGGCCGTGGGCGTCCGGGGCGGGGCGTCCGGCCGCACCGGGCGGCCGGACGGAACGGATAGGGTGCGGCCGGACACACCGAGACGGCCCGGGGGATGAATGCCGTTCACGCTCAGCCACGCCGCCGCCGCGCTTCCGGGACTCCGCGCGGACGGCAGGGGCCGGGGGCCGCTGGTGGCTTCCGCTCTGGTCGCCGGGACGCTGGCCCCGGACGCGGCGTACTACGCGGCCAGCGTCGATCCGCGGATCATGCGGCTGGGGGAGTACACCCACTCGGCTCTCGGCACGGTCACGGTGGACGTCCTGATCGCGGCGGCGCTGCTGGGGGTGTGGCTGCTGCTGCGGGAGCCGCTGTCGGCCCTGCTGCCCGAGGGGGCGCGGGGGCGGGCGTACGCGCTCACCCGCGGCGAGCCCTGGCGCGGCAGGCCGCCCGCCGGCCTCCTGCTGCGGTGCTGGGTCTCCGCGGCGCTGGGGGCGGCGACCCACGTCCTGTGGGACTCGTTCACGCACATGGACCGGTGGGGCGTGCGGTTGATCACCGTGCTGGACGAGCGGGTGCTCGGTGTCCCCCTCTACCACCAGCTCCAGTACGGCGGTTCCGCCGTGGCCCTGGTGGCCGTCGCGGCCTTCCTGGTCCGGGCGTGGCGCCGGCTGCCCCACTCCCCGGCGCCCGCGCTGCCCGTGTTCCGCGTCCTGTCCGCGCGCGGCCGGGCGGGCGCGGCGGCGCTGCTGGGCGCGGCGGCGGTGGCGGGCGCCGTCCACCGCTGCGTGCGGCGGGCGGGGGCCGAGCCGGAGGCGGTCCCGTGGGAAGGGTACGTGCCCACCGCGCTGTTCGGCGCGGGCGCCGGGCTCGCGCTCGCCCTGCCGCTGTACGCGGTGGCGCTGCGTGCGGTGGCGGCGGCGCGGGAGCGCCGTACGGTCCGCGCGTCCGGCGCCGGTGCGTCCGGCACGCCCGGCACGGCCCGTACGGAGGAGCCGGCCGGTCGGCGGCCCGTCAGCGGCTGAGCGGATCGCGGTGCAGCAGCCGCACCCGCCCCTCCAGCATCGCGCCCAGCCCCTCCACCGCGCAGACGGCCGGCTGCTCGGCCACGTGCACCGGCATCCCGGTGGCCTGCCGCAGCATCGAGTCCAGCCCCGGCAGCATCGCGCTGCCGCCGACCAGCATGATCCCGCGGTCGGCGAGGTCGGCCACCAGATCGGGCTGACACTGGCGCAGCACGCCGCGGATGGCGTCCACCATCGCCGTCAGCGGGGGCTGGATGGCGGCACGCACGCTCTCGGTGTCCACGTTCACCGTGCGGAACAGCCCGGTGGACACGTCCCGGCCGTACACCTCGGCCTCGGTCCGCTCGGACGGCGCGACCGACAGCGCCAGGTGCAGCGGGTGGACCGCCTGGTTGGGGAGCATCAGCTCGTGCTGGTTGCGCAGGTGCTGGACGACGGCGCGGTCGATGACCTCGCCGCCGACCGGCACCGTCTCGGAGGCGACGATCGACCCCAGCGAGAGCACCGCGACGTGCGAGGTGGCCGCGCCGCACATCACGATCATGGTGGCCTCGGGCTCCTCCACGGGCAGCCCGGAGCCGACGGCCGCCGCGATGAGGCTGTCCACCAGCTCCACCCGCCGCGCGCCCATCCCGGTGAGCGTCTCGATCGCGGCGCGCTGGACGAGCGGCTCGGCGTCGTGCGGGATGCACACGGCGGCGCGCAGCATCGGCTTGCGCCGCCAGGCCCGGCGGATGCGGTCGCCCACCAGGGCGCGCAGCATCCGCCGGGCCATGTCGATGTCCACCACGGTCCCGCCCGACACCGGCCGCACCACCCGGATGTGCTCGGGGGTGCGGCCCACCATCCGCTCTGCCGGGGCGCCGACCGCGATCAGGGCCCCGGAGCGGGTGTTGACGGCGACGGCCGACGGCGCGTCCACGATGACGCCGAACCGTTTGAGGTAGACCCGGGTCCTGGCCGCGCCGAGGTCGACGGCTACGGAACAGCGGCTCAGTTGCTCAAGACTGACGGTCACAGCGGCATCTCCCCGGACATGGCTCGATACGGGCCGCCGCCCGGCGGCCCCGATTCTCATCGTGGGGGCCGGGCGGCGGTCCCGCGCGCTGGACTGATCCGGATGGGCGAGGGCCGCCGCGGGCGCCGGAGGCGGCCGAGTTCCGCGTACCGCCGGGGAGGTGATGGGCGGTCAGGAGGCGGGGCCGGGCACGGCCGGTTCCCCGGCATCCCGCCCGGGCCGCGTGTCCGGCAGTGTGCCCGGTCGCGTGTCGGCCCGTGCGCCGGCCTGCGCTCCGAACTGGGTGCGGTACAGCTCCCGGTAGCGTCCGCCCGCCGCCATCAGCGTCTCGTGGGTGCCGCGCTCGACGATCCGGCCGCCCTCCACGACCAGGATCAGGTCCGCAGCCCGGACGGTGGACAGGCGGTGGGCGATCACCACGGAGGTGCGGCCGCGCAGCGCCTCCGCCAGCGCCTCCTGGACCGCCGCCTCGGAGGTGGAGTCCAGATGCGCGGTCGCCTCGTCGAGGATCACCACCCGCGGCCGGGCCAGCAGCAGCCGGGCGATGGTCAGCCGCTGCCGCTCGCCGCCGGACAGGCGGTAGCCGCGCTCGCCGACGACCGTGTCCAGCCCGTCGGGCAGGGAGGCGATCAGCCCGTCGAGCCGGGCGCGGCGCAGCACGTCCCACAGTTCGTCCTCGCTCGCGCCGGGCCGGGCGAACAGCAGGTTGGAGCGGATCGACTCGTGGAAGAGGTGGCCGTCCTGGGTGACCATGCCGAGCGTGGCGCGCAGGGAACGGAAGGTCAGATCCCTTACGTCCACGCCGCCGAGCCGCACCGCGCCGCCGTCGGCGTCGTAGAGCCGCGGCACGAGCTGGGCGATGGTGGACTTGCCCGCGCCGGAGGAGCCCACCAGCGCCACCATCTGCCCCGGCTCGGCGCGGAAGGACACCTGGTGCAGCACCCGCTCACCGCCGCGCGCGTCGAGGACGGCGACCTCCTCCAGGGAGGCCAGGGAGACCTTCCCGGCCGGCGGGTAGGCGAAGTCCACGCGGTCGAACTCCACCGACACCGGGCCGCCGGGCACCTCGCGGGCGTCCTCGCGCTCCTCGATCAGGGGCTTCAGGTCCAGCACCTCGAACACGCGCTGGAAGCTGACGAGCGCGCCCATCACCTCCACCCGCGCGCCGGCCAGCGAGGTCAGCGGGGCGTAGAGCCGGGTGAGCAGCAGGGCCAGGGCCACCACCGCGCCGGGGTCGAGCCGGCCGCGCAGCGCGTACCAGCCGCCGAGCCCGTAGACCAGGGCCAGCGCCAGGGCGGAGACGACGGTGAGCGCGGTGAAGAAGACATGCTGGACCATGGCGGTGCGCACCCCGATGTCGCGCACCCGCCGGGCGCGTGCCGCGAACTCCCGTGACTCCTCCCGGGGCCGCCCGAACAGCTTGACCAGGGTGGCGCCGGGGGCGGAGAAGCGCTCGGTCATCTGCGTGCCCATGGCCGCGTTGTGGGCCGCCGCCTCGTGCGAGAGGCGGGCCAGCCGGGAGCCCATGCGCCGCGCGGGCAGCACGAACACCGGCAGCAGCACCAGGGCGAGCAGCGTGACCTGCCAGGACAGCCGCACCATGACCACCAGGGTGAGGAGCAGGGTGACGAGGTTGCCGACCACCGAGGAGAGGGTGTTGCTGAAGGCCCGTTGGGCGCCGATGACGTCGTTGTTCAGCCGGCTGACCAGCGCGCCGGTGCGGGTGCGGGTGAAGAAGGCGACCGGCATCCGCTGGACGTGGTCGAAGACGGCCGTGCGCAGGTCCAGGATCAGCCCCTCGCCGATGCGTGCCGACAGCCACCTGGCCAGCAGTCCGATCGCCGCCTCGGCCACCGCCACGACCGCGATCAGGGCGGCGAGCCGGCCGACCGTGCCTGCCGCCGAACCCGCCACGATCGCGTCGACCACCCGGCCCGCGAGCAGCGGGGTGGCCACGGCCAGTGCCGCCGAGACGGTGCTGAGCAGCAGGAAGAGCGACAGGAGCCGCCGGTGCGGGCGGGCGAAGCCCGCGATGCGGCGCAGAGTGGTGCGGGACAGCGCGAAGGAGTGGCGCTGTCGATCCTGCGGTGCGTGGCGCGCCTGGTACAGGGCGTCCCAGGCGGCGGATTCCATACTCATCGCGGGTCCTCACGTCGTCGTTGGCTCGGTCTGGACCGTAGGGCTTCAAGTCGGCTTGAGGTCAAGGGCGGACGGGGTCCGGACGCGGCCGTTCAGCCGGTGGGACAGGGTTCCGCTACGGGTGCCCGCCGGGGGATCATTTCGGGGACCACCGGTGGGCCGGCGGCGGACCGCCGGCCACCCGGGCGGACCGCGAGCGGCCCGGCGCCGCCGACCCGCGGCACCGGTCCGCCTCCTCTCCGCCACCGCCAACTGACCACTGGCTCGCAAGGGGGAAACATGACCGCCATCGACGTACCCGAGGACCGGCTCCGGGAGGACCGGCTCTTCTCCGCCCTCGCCAATCCGACCCGGCGCGAGGTGCTGAGGCTGCTGCGGGTGAAGGGGCCGCAGCCCGTGCAGCGGCTGGCCGACCACTTCGACATGCGCAGGCCGAGTCTGTCGGAGCATCTGAAGGTGCTCCGGGAGGCCGGTCTGGTCAGCGAGCGGCGCAAGGGGAGGGAGAGGCACTACCGGCTGGAGGCCGGACCGCTCAGCGAGGTGCAGCACTGGCTGGGCCCGTACGAGCGGTTCTGGCGCGGGATGGAGGATCTGGAGGGTCTGCGCGGCCTCCTGGACGGAGGGCCGGGCGACACCGGCGCCTGAACGGCGCGACGGCCGGTGCGCGCGGTGGGACGGGGCGGGCAACGCGCATCGTCCCACCGCCCGGGCGCGGACAGAGCGCGGACCGGGTGCGGACCGGCCTCTCGACAGGTTGTCATTACGCCGTGACAGGCTGTCGTGCACGTGCATCTTCACGTGCATCCGCATGTGAACGGCGTTATGATCCAGGCTGGTTGACCGATTCAGCCCCTGACGCACCCGACCGCCGCCCCCGACCGCACAGCCGGGAGAGTCCGATGCCCCACGCATACAACGGCATGGCAGCCAGGGACCTCCACGGGGTCGTCTGGCAGAAGAGCAGACACAGCAACTCGCAGGGAGCGTGCGTGGAGTTCGCCAAGCTCCCCGGCGGAGAGGTGGCCGTACGGAACTCGCGCCATCCGGACGGCCCCGCACTGGTCTACACCCCGGCCGAGGTCGAGGCGATGCTGCTCGGCGTCAAGGACGGCGAGTTCGACCACCTCATACAGGACTGACGCCGGATCCCCGCCCGGGGTTCACTCTGAACAGCGCCCAGACCACTTTTCCGGGCATGGCGCCGGCCATCGGCTGCCATCCCCAGTCGTCGCTGAAGGACTCGACGAGGAAGAGGCCGCGCCCGGACTCCGCCGCGTCGTCGAAGAACCCCCCGCCGAAACCCCCGCCGAACTCGCCGTCGAGTTCGTCGCCGAAATCGCAGCCGATGCCGCCGAGTTCGACGGTGAGCCCCTCGCCGGGCCTTTTCGCCACGGGCGCCTTTCCGCTGGGATCGCGCACGGCGCACACCAGGCGGCCGGACCAGTGCATCAGATGGAGCCGCACGGGCGGATCCAGGACTTCGCCGGGAACGGCGCCCGGCACGCCGTGGCGCAGGGCGTTGGTCACCAGCTCCGAGACCACCAGGGCCACGGTGTCGAAGTGTCCGGCCAGCCGCCAGCGCAGCAGTACGTTCCGGGTGAACTCACGGGCGGTCCTCACCGCCTCGTAGCGCGGCTGGAGCGCGCAGGAGGCCGAACCGGAGAGCGCGTCGGGGTCGAGCGACGGGAAGTCATGCCATAACCGGTCGAGCACGGTCGGTCCTTCGGTCCCCATGACGAGACACTCCTGGCATTGCGGCGGCCATGGCCCTGGCGGACCCCGTCAGCGGTGGTGCTCCGTATCGCGTTCCGCTCGTTGCGCTGTTTCGGTGGATCGTTCACATGCCCAAGTACCCGGATCCCGCTTGCACTTGTGCTTTCCCCATGGTTCCCAATGCCCACAGCAGATGCAAGGGCAGATGCACGTGCACGAAGGACTTTCGATTCTGTGTAACCGCCTGGGCACACAACGAAGGCATTGGTGGCAGACTGCACTGGTGCAGGGGTGGAGAGCTGAACACAAACAGGAGCATTCCCGGTGAAAAACGGAGTGAACGGGGCCAACGGGTCGAGTGGGTCCATGGTGCGCCGCATCCTGCTCGGTTCCCAGCTGCGGCGGCTCCGCGAGTCCCGCGGGGTCACCCGGGAGGCGGCCGGATATTCCATCCGGGCCTCCGAATCGAAGATCAGCCGCATGGAGTTGGGGCGTGTGAGCTTCAAGGCGCGGGACGTGGCGGACCTGCTCACGCTGTACGGCATCACCGACGAGGCCGAGCGCGAGCCGCTGCTGAGCCTCGCCCGTGAGTCCAGCGTCGCGGGCTGGTGGCACAACTACAGCGACGTGCTGCCGAACTGGTTCCAGACGTACGTCGGCCTGGAGGGCGCGGCCTCGCACATCGGCGTCTACGAGGTGCAGTTCGTCTCCGGGCTGCTCCAGACGGAGGACTACGCGCGGGCGGTCGTCACCAGTGGCCACCGGCCGGGGCTGTCGCCGGAGGAGGTCGACCGCCGTGTCGCCCTGCGCCTGGAGCGCCAGAAGCTGCTGCTGTCCGAGCAGGCCCCGGAGTTCCGCTGCGTGCTGGACGAGGCCGCGCTGCGCCGGCCCTACGGCGGCCGCGAGGTGATGGACGCCCAGCTGCGGCACCTCGCGGAACTCTCCGAGCTGCCCCACATCACCCTTCAGGTGATGCCGTTCGACACCGGCGGGCACCCGGCCGAGAGCGGTGCCTTCACGCTGCTGCGCTTCCCCGAGTCGGAGATCTCCGACATCGTCTACCTGGAGCACCTCACCAGCGCCCTCTACGTCGACAAGCCGGAGGAGGTCGCCCAGTACGAGGACGTCCTCGACCGTCTGCTGCGGGACAGCCTCGGCCCGGAGGACAGCCGCGCCCTCCTCCACCGGGTCCGCGGGCAGATCTGACCGGCCCGGCCGGCGGACGGCGTCCCGGCCGGGGTGCGCGGAACGCCGCCGGCGCAGGGAGGGAGGACCGGCCGGAGGACGCGCCGGGAGGACGTTGAGGACAGAAGCCGTCCCCAAGACCTCATAGCGTCGTTATCGGTGAAGGGGCCGGAAAGACGGCCCGATGACCGACCGATGTGTGAGGAGACCCCCCATGCCCGTTCCTGTCGCTTCCGAGAACCGCGGCGACGAGCGCGGAGCCCTGCTCGACTATCTGGAGGCCCAGCGAGGCGGCATCCGCCGGGCCCTCCACGGCCTCACCGACGAGCAGGCGCGCAGCAGGCCGACCGTCAGCGCCTTCTCCCTGGCCGGCATCCTCAAGCACGTCGCGGTGGGGGAGCGCGGTGCGCTGGCGATGATGCGCGGCGAGCCCTTCGACTTCAGGACCAGCCTGAAGGGCTGGGAGGACAGCCTGGCCGTCAGGGACGACGAGACGGTCGAGGAACTGCTGGACCTCTACGGGCGGGTGGCGCGCGAGACCGAGGAGGCCGTCCGGGCGCTGCCCTCCCTCGACGACACCTTCGAGGCCCCCAAGATGCCCTGGGACGAGGGCGGGCCCCGCTCCTGGCGCTGGGGCCTGCTCCACCAGATCGAGGAGACGGCCCGGCACGCCGGGCACGCCGACATCATCCGCGAGACGATCGACGGCAAGGGCGCCTTCGACCTGGTCTTCGCCACGGGCGCGCTGCCGGAGCCGGACTGGTCGTCCTTCCGGTGACCTCCCGCGCCCGCGCCCGCCGCCGCCCGTCTACGCTGGTCGGCGGCGGACGCCGGGAGGACCGGCGAACCGGTGGGTCGGTGAGGGGACGGTGGTGTCGGCGGTGTCGGCGATCCGGTTGCTGGTGCTGGGCGCGGTCCGCCAGCACGGGCGCGCACACGGCTACCAGGTCCGCAACGACCTGGAGTTCTGGGGCGCGCACCAGTGGTCCAGCGCCAAGCCGGGGTCGATCTACCACGCGCTCAAGCAGATGGCGAAGCAGGGCCTGCTGACCGCCCACGACACCGAGCCGAGCACGGCCGGCGGCCCGCCGCGCACCGAGTACGAGCTGACCGCCGCCGGCGAGGCGGAGTACCAGCGGCTGCTGCGCTGGGCACTCACGGCGCACGACGAGAAGCCGGACGTGCTCACGGCCGGGGTCGGCCTCATCGTCGACCTGCCGCGCCGGGAGGCGATCGAACTGCTCGGGCGGCGCGTGGCGGCGCTGGAGGAGTGGAGCGCCGAGGTCGCCGCGGAGTGGACGCCCCCGGGCGCCCCGGAGGAGTGGGGCCACATCGGCGAGATCATGAGGCTGTGGGTGCACAACGCCGCCGGCGGCGCGGAGTGGGCCCGGGGCCTGATCGAGCGCCTGGAGAGGGGCGCGTACGTGATGGCGGGCGAGGGCGAGCGGTCGGTGGAGGTGCTGCCCGAGGGGGTGGAGAACCCCTACGCGGAGCGTCCGCACGACCGCCCACGCGACTGACGCGGCGCAGGCGCCGCGCTCCGGCGCCTGCAACGCATCTCACACCCGACGGCCACCTTCACGCCCCCTTCCGGAAGGGTGCCCGGCCGTATCCTCGCTGAGGAGGAACGGACATATCCCGCCCGGAACGGGAAGCCTGACGTCCGTGCGAGAAGACGACTGGAGGCGTGAGGAGCGACGAGCTTGGCCCTGGAGACCACGAGGAACAGCACGGTGACCGAGACCGGCCGTCCGGAGGACCGCAGGTCCGCACCGGAGGAGACCCACAGCGCCTTCGCCCCGCCCTCCGGCGTACCGCTGGCGTCCCCGTACTCCGAGGACGAGCATCCCACCTCCGAGTTCGCCGTCCCCGAGGGGCTGAGGGCCCCCGCGCCGCAGCCGGAGGACGAGCACCCCACCTCCGAGTTCGCCGTGCCCGAGGGCGTGCGCAAGGCGTCGGCCTTCGAGCCCGGATCCGCCTTCACCCCGCCCGAGGGCATCCCGGTGATCAACAACCTGGTGCGGCCGGGCGCGCCCTGGCAGGACCGGATGCGCACCATGGTCCGGATGCCGCTGGGGGAGCGGCCGATACCCGAACGGCCCCGGCGCACCGACGAGGAGGACGCGGACACCGGGCCGTCGGCGCCCCGTGTGCTCGACCTGACCCTGCGTATCGCCGAGCTGCTGCTCGCGGGCGGCGAGGGCGCCGAGGACGTCGAGGCGGCGATGTTCGGTGTGGCCCACGCGTACGGGCTGGACCGCTGCGAACCGACGGTCACCTTCACCCTGCTGACGATCACCTACCAGCCGTCCCTGGTGGACGACCCGGTCTCGCTGAGCCGTACGGTCCGCCGCCGCGGCACCGACTACAACCGGCTGTCGGCGGTCTACCGCCTGGTGGCCGACATCACCGACGGCGACGTGACGCTGGAGGAGGCCTACGGCCGCCTCGCCGAGATCCGCCGCAACCGGCACCCGTACTCCAAGGGCACGCTCACCGTCGCCAGCGGCCTGCTGGCGGGCGCCGCGTCCACCCTGGTGGGCGGTGGCTGGCTGGTCTTCCTCCTGGCCGCGCTCGGCGCGATGCTCGGCGACCGGCTCGCCTGGTTCTTCTCCCAGCGCGGGATGCCGGAGTTCTACCAGTTCGTGGCGGCGGCGATGCCGCCCGCGGTGCTGGGGGTGCTGGTGCGGCTGTTCGCCGCGGACCTCGGCCTGGACATCAGGGCCTCCGCGGTCGTCACCGGCGGCCTGTTCCCGCTGATCCCCGGTAGAGCGCTGGTGGCCGCCGTGCACGACGGGCTGACCGGCTTCTACATCACGGCCTCGGCCCGTCTGCTGGAGGTCGTCTACCTGGTCGTCGGCATCGTCTGCGGTGTGCTGCTGGTGCTCTACATCGGCGCCGAGATGGGCGCCCAGTTCGACCCGGAGGGCCTGGACATCCGCAGCCGGCCGCTGATCCAGCTCCTGGCGGCGATGCTGCTGGCGCTGACCTTCTGCGTCCTGCTCCAGCAGGAGCGCTCCACCGTGCTGCTCGCCACGCTCAACGGCGGCGTCGCCTGGCTGGTGTACGGCGCGATGGCCGACACCGGCGGGATCGACCCCGTCGCGGCGACCGCGGCGGCGGCGGGCCTGGTGGGCCTGTTCGGGCAGCTGATGTCGCGCTACCGGTTCGTCTCGGCGCTGCCGTACATCACGGCGGCGATCGGGCCGCTGCTGCCCGGTAGCGCCATCTACTTCGGGCTGATCGGCATCGCCCAGGGGGACCTGGACCACGGTCTGCCGAACCTGTCCAGGGCCGCGGCCCTGGCGCTGGCGATCGCGATCGGCGTCAACCTGGGGAACGAACTGGCCCGCCTGTTCATCAAGACGCCGGGCCGGGAGGCCCCGCTGCCGGGGCGGCGCGCGGCCAAGCGGACCCGCGGCTTCTGATCCCGGCCCGTGCGGGCGGGGCACGCCCGCACGACGGGGCACCGCGCCGCGAACGGGCACGTCCCGGAAACGGTCCGTGCCCCGGGGCGTACACGGCACGGCGGCCGCGTACGCCCCGGGGCACGGGGAGCCGGACCGGGTCCGCCCGCGGCGGACCCGGCGGGCTCAGTGGTGGCCGCCGCCCGAGGCCTCCAGGCGCTTGATCGATGCCTCGACCTCGGCCTCGGCGTCGGCACGGCCGACCCAGTCCGCGCCCTCGACGGACTTGCCGGGCTCCAGGTCCTTGTAGACCTCGAAGAAGTGCTGGATCTCCAGCCGGTCGAACTCGCTCACGTGGTGGATGTCGCGCAGGTGCTCCATGCGCGGGTCGGACGCGGGCACGCACAGCAGCTTGTCGTCGCCGCCGGCCTCGTCCGTCATGCGGAACATGCCGATCGCCCGGCACTTGATGATGCAGCCGGGGAAGGTCGGCTCCTCCAGCAGCACCAGCGCGTCCAGCGGGTCTCCGTCCTCACCCAGGGTGTTGTCGACGAAGCCGTAGTCGGCCGGGTACACGGTGGAGGTGAACAGGTGCCGGTCGAGCCGGATGCGACCGGTCTCGTGGTCCACCTCGTACTTGTTCCGCGAACCCTTCGGGATCTCGATGACGACGTCGAACTCCAAGGGAGACTCCTCCGTATGCTTCAGCACTCGTCAGTGGCCCGGGGGCTTCCCCCGGAGAGCGGCGATGTGGTGGTTAAGTGTCCCTCACGCAGGTGTGTGGTCGCGAAAGGGGCTGGTCCGAGGTGCGGGACACATGGCGGGTGGTGGCCGGTTCCGCCGCCGCCGGACTCGCGGTCGCGGTGGCGGCTGTGGCCGTCGCCGGACCCTGGGACTCCGGCCAGCGTACGGCCGAGCGGGCCCGCGCCGCCTCCTGGGACCGCGGCAGTGGCGCGGACCACACGGGAGGGGGCCTCGCCGGCGGCCCCGCCCCGGCGCCCAGCGCCGCCGAGGTGCTCACCGCCCTGGGCGCCACCCCCGCCGGGGAGGGCCGGGACGGCAGGGGCGGCCGGGGAGAGGAGGCCGCCGGCAAGACCGGGCCGGAGCCGGGCGAGGCGCCCGCCCCCGACCCCGCCGCGCTCGCCGAAGCGCTCCGGCCACTGCTGGAGGACGGCGTCCTGGGCACGCTCCGTACCGCCTCGGTGGTGGACGTGGCCACCGGGCGGGAGCTGTACGGCGCCCGGGCCGGCCGGGGCGTCGCGCCCGCCTCCACCGTGAAGATCGCGACGGCGGTCGCCGCCCTGTCGGCCCTCGGGCCGGACCACCGCATCCCCACCCGGGTGGTGTGGGACGCGGACGCAGAGCGGGTCCTCCTGATCGGCGGCGGCGACCCCACGGTCACCCCCGCCGCGCTGCGGCGGCTGGCCGACGCCACCGCCCGGGAGCTGAGGGAGCGCGGTGTGAAGCGGGTCGAGCCGGCCTACGACGTCTCGCTCTACTCCGGGCCCGCCCGCCACCCGATCGGGCCGAACGAGAACATCGCGCCGGTCAGCGCGCTGATGGTGAACGAGGGCCGCCTCGACGACAGCACCCGCGGGCCCGCCCCCCGCTCCGGCGACCCGGCCCGGGACGCCGCCGTGATCTTCGCCGACCGCCTGCGCGAACGCGGCGTCGGAACCGAGGGTCCCGGACACCCCGGCCGCGCCCGCAGGGCGCCGCGGGGCGCCGAGGAGCTGGCCGTCCACCGCTCCGCGCCGCTGGCGGAGCTGGTGGAGCGGATGATGCTCCACAGCGACAACGACATCGCCGAGGCCCTCTTCCGGCAGACCGCCGTCGCGCGCGGCGAGCCCGCGAGCTTCGCCGGAGCCGGACGGGCGGTGCGCGCGCAGCTCGCCGGGTACGACCGGACGCTGCCGCTGAAGGGCGCCCGCTTCGCCGACGGCAGCGGGCTGGACCGGTCCGGCAGGGTCTCGGCCGGCCTGCTGACCCGGCTGCTGGTCCTCGCGGCCGATCCCGCCCGCCCCGAACTGCGGTCCGCGCTGACGGGGCTGCCCGTGGCCCGTTTCAGCGGCACGCTCGGCGGCCGCTACGACGACGGGGCGACCCGCACCGGAGCGGGCCTGGTCCGCGCCAAGACCGGCACGCTGACCGGGATCAACACCCTGGCGGGCACGGTCGTGGACGCCGACGGCAGGCTCCTGGCCTTCGCGTTCACGGCGTCGGGCACCACCGACCGCTACGGCGCCCACGAGGCCCTGGACCGGCTCGCCGCCACCCTGGCCGGCTGCGGCTGCCGCTGACCGGCCCGGCCGCTCCGCCCCGGGCCCCTCCGGAATCCACCCGGCCCGTCACGGCCCCCGCCCCCCGGGCAGGCGTGACGGGCCGCCCGCGCGGGCACCCTTGCCCGGGCACCGGTCCGCTCCCGTTCGGGGGCACCGGCACGTACGGTGAAGTCATGACGAGCCTCGGTGGTGTGGAGATGGTCGACTGGAATCTCGCGGTGGCGACCGCGACCCGGCTCGTGAAGCCCGGGCCCGAAGTGAGCCGCGAGGAGGCACGGGAGGCCGTCGCCGAACTGCGGCGGCACGCCGCGGCGGCCGAGGAGCACGTGCGCGGCTTCACGCGGATGACGCCCGACGGCGCGGCGGACACCCCCGTGCTCGTCGTGGACCGGCCCGGCTGGATCCGGGCGAACGTGGCGGGCTTCCGCGAGCTGCTGTCGCCGCTGCTGGACAAGATGCGGGCGCGGCGCGGCGCCGGCCCCGGCAACGCGGTGCTCGGCGCGGTCGGCGGCAAGGTGACCGGCGTCGAGGTCGGGATGCTGCTGTCGTTCATGGCCTCGCGCGTCCTGGGCCAGTACGAGACCTTCGCCCCGCCCACCCGCGACCTGCCGGGGGCCCCGGGGGAGGGCGGCGGGCGGCTGCTGCTGGTCGCGCCGAACATCGTGCACATCGAGCGGGAGCTGGACGTCGACCCGCACGACTTCCGGCTGTGGGTGTGCCTGCACGAGGAGACGCACCGCACCCAGTTCTCCGCCGTCCCCTGGCTGCGCGACCACATCGAGGGGGAGATCCACGCCTTCCTGGGGGAGACCGACATGGAGCCCTCAGCGCTGCTGGAGCGGCTGCGCGAGGCCGTCCAGTCGCTGGCCGGGAGCGGCCGCCCGGAGCCCGGCGAGGGCGGGGAGCCGGACGGGGGGCACAGCCTCGTCGAGCTGGTGCAGACCCCCGCGCAGCGCGAGGTCCTGGGCCGCATCACCGCGGTGATGTCGCTGCTGGAGGGGCACGCGGACTACGTGATGGACGGCGTCGGCCCCCAGGTGGTGCCGACGGTCGCCGAGATCCGGGAGAAGTTCCAGAAGCGCCGCGCGGCCGGCGCGGGCCGCCTCGACCAGGCGCTGCGCAGGCTGCTGGGGCTCGACGCCAAGCTGCGCCAGTACCGCGACGGCGAGCGGTTCGTGCGGGTGGTGGTCGAGGAGGTCGGGATGGACGGCTTCAACCGTGTGTGGACCTCCCCCAACACGCTGCCCACCAGGGCGGAGATCGCCGAGCCGGCGGAGTGGATCGCGAGGGTGCACCGGAAAGCGGACTGATGACCGCCGGACGCCGGGACAATCACTCTTACGAGGGACCGTGGGCGGCGGGTGCGCGTGCGATGCTCAGGGATACGGCACTTCTCTGTCACCATCGACGCACTCAGCGTAGTCATCGACTGCGCGGCCACGACTCCCCGAGGAAGTGAACGGACATGGGTCCCCACCCCGCGGTCGCCGCGATACGCCTGGCGGTTCGCCGCACACTCCGTGACGTACTCCAGGACGCCCCCGGCGCCCCGGCCGGTCCCTCCGCCCCGCGCCGGCGCCCTCCGCTCGTACTCGTCGCCTGCTCCGGCGGCGCCGACTCGATGGCGCTCGCCTCCGCCCTCGCCTTCGAGGCTCCCCGCCTCGGCCTGCGCGCCGGGGGCCTCACCGTCGACCACGGCCTGCAGCCCGGCTCCGGTGACCGGGCCCGGGAGGTCGTCTGCCGCCTCGCCGAGCTCTCCCTCGAACCGGCCGAGGCCCTCACCGTGGCCGTCGGCCGCGAAGGCGGCCCCGAGGCCGCCGCCCGCACCGCCCGCTACACCGCCCTCGACGAGGCCGCCGACCGCCTCGGCGCCGCCGCGGTCCTCCTCGGGCACACCCGCGACGACCAGGCCGAGACGGTGCTGCTCGGCCTGGCCCGGGGCTCCGGCACCCGCTCGCTGTCCGGAATGGCCGCCGTGTCCGGCTCGCCGGCCGGGCGCCGGGATCTCGGGCACCGCTATCTGCGGCCGTTCCTCACCGTGGACCGGCAGACCACCCGCAAGGCGTGCATGGTGCAGTCGCTGCCGGTCTGGGACGACCCGCACAACGCCGATCCCGCGTTCACCCGCTCCCGGGTGCGCCACGACGCACTGCCGGCCCTGGAGAAGGCGCTCGGCAAGGGCGTGGTCGAGGCCCTGGCCCGCACCGCGCAGCTCTCGCGGGACGACGCCGACGCCCTCGACGCCTGGGCCCGCGACGCCGAGCGGGAGGTCCGTGCGGAGCTTCCGCCCTCCCGGCGGACGCCCCGGCCGGCGGCTCGGACCGGCGGGGGCGGCGATGTCGCGAATGTCGCGGATCTCACAGGGGAGTCCGGATCCGCCCTCGACGCCGCCCGGCTCGGCGCCCTGCCGCCCGCCGTCCGCCGGCGTGTGCTGCGCCGCGCGGCGGTCGCGGCCGGTTCCCCGGCGGGCTCGCTGTTCGCCCGCCACATCGAGGAGATGGACCGGCTGGTCACCGAGTGGCACGGCCAGCGGGCCATCAGCCTGCCCGGCCGGGTGGCCGCCCGGAGGCAGGGTGGCACACTGGTCATCCGGCAAGTGTGATCCCCGACCGAGAGCAGCAGGGTGGACGACAAGGACATGGGCGCCGACCTCAAGTCGGTGCTCATCACCAAGGAAGAGATCGACGCGAAGCTGGCCGAGCTGGCGGAGGCGATCGACGCGGAGTACGAGGGTGAGGACCTGCTCCTGGTCGGGGTCCTCAAGGGCGCGGTGATGGTCATGGCGGACCTCGCCCGGGCCCTGTCCTCGCCGGTCACCATGGACTGGATGGCGGTGTCGTCCTACGGCGCGGGCACCCAGTCCTCCGGCGTGGTCCGCATCCTCAAGGACCTGGACACCGACATCAAGGGGCGGCACGTCCTGATCGTCGAGGACATCATCGACTCCGGCCTGACGCTGTCCTGGCTGCTGTCGAACCTCGGCTCGCGCGAGCCCGCCTCGCTGAACGTCTGCACCCTGCTGCGCAAGCCGGACGCGGCGAAGGTGGCGATCGACGTGAAGTGGGTCGGCTTCGACATCCCCAACGAGTTCGTCGTCGGCTACGGGCTGGACTACGCGGAGAAGTACCGCAACCTGCCGTTCGTGGGGACGCTGGCGCCGCACGTCTACGGAGGCTGACGGGCCGGGACGGGCCCGGGGTGCCGTCCGGGAACGTTCGGGGGGTCCCCCGGCGTTGGAACGGGCGGACGGGGATGTTGCCCACCGTCCGCCGGCGGCACCCGCCTCGGCAGTGCTTCGGGCCGTGATCCTGGGGTACCGTCCGAAGGTCGGTCTGTTGGGGCAATCCGTTCGTAGGCCGAGCAAGCCGGAGTAATACACCGTACGCACAGGCGATCTCACCCGAGGTCGCGGTGCCTCACTGTGGCAGGAGGGACGGGGCGCGCGCCGCCCCGTGTGGATGGACGTGAAGCGCTACTTCCGTGGTCCCGTCATGTGGATCGTGCTGGCAGCCCTCGCCGTGGTCGTGTTGATGAACGTCGTCGGCTCGTCCGGCGGCTACAAGACGGTGGACACCGGCCAGGTCGTGCAGGCGATCAACGAGAACAAGGTCAGGTCCGCCGAGCTGACGACCGGCGACGAGCAGACCGTCAAGGTCGAGCTCACCGAGGGCACGAAGATCGAGGGCAGCGACAAGATCAAGGCCAGCTACATCGACCAGCAGGGCGTCGATCTGGCCAAGCAGTTGCAGTCCAAGTACCAGGACGGGCAGATCAAGGACGGTTACACCGTCTCGCCGCAGAAGCAGAACCCGTTCCTCGGGATGCTGCTCTCGCTGCTGCCGTTCGTACTGATCGTGATCGTCTTCCTGTTCCTGATGAACCAGATGCAGGGCGGCGGCTCCCGGGTGATGAACTTCGGGAAGTCCAAGGCGAAGCTGATCACCAAGGACACCCCCAAGACGACCTTCGCGGACGTCGCCGGCTCGGACGAGGCGGTCGAGGAACTCCACGAGATCAAGGAGTTCCTCCAGGAGCCCGCCAAGTTCCAGGCCGTCGGCGCGAAGATCCCCAAGGGCGTGCTGCTCTACGGCCCGCCCGGCACCGGCAAGACGCTGCTCGCGCGCGCCGTCGCGGGCGAGGCGGGCGTCCCGTTCTATTCGATCTCCGGCTCCGACTTCGTCGAGATGTTCGTCGGCGTCGGCGCCTCGCGGGTGCGCGACCTGTTCGAGCAGGCCAAGGCGAACGCCCCGGCGATCGTCTTCGTCGACGAGATCGACGCCGTCGGCCGCCACCGCGGCGCCGGCATGGGCGGCGGCCACGACGAGCGCGAGCAGACGCTGAACCAGCTGCTGGTCGAGATGGACGGCTTCGACGTCAAGGGCGGCGTCATCCTGATCGCCGCCACCAACCGCCCGGACATCCTCGACCCGGCGCTGCTGCGCCCGGGCCGTTTCGACCGGCAGATCGCCGTGGACCGCCCCGACATGCAGGGCCGTCTGGAGATCCTCAAGGTGCACGCCAAGGGCAAGCCGATGGAGCCCGACGTGGACCTGTCCGCGGTCGCCCGCCGCACCCCCGGCTTCACCGGCGCGGATCTGTCCAACGTGCTCAACGAGGCCGCGCTGCTCACCGCGCGCAGCGACAAGAAGCTGATCGACAACCACTTCCTGGACGAGGCGATCGACCGCGTCGTGGCCGGACCGCAGAAGCGGACCCGGATCATGAGCGACAAGGAGAAGAAGATCACCGCGTACCACGAGGGCGGTCACGCCCTGGTCGCGGCGGCCTCACCGAACTCCGACCCCGTCCACAAGATCACCATTCTCTCCCGCGGCCGGGCGCTGGGCTACACGATGGTCCTGCCCGACGAGGACAAGTACTCCACCACGCGCAACGAGATGCTCGACCAGCTCGCTTACATGCTGGGTGGGCGCGCGGCCGAGGAACTGGTCTTCCACGACCCGACCACCGGCGCCGCCAACGACATCGAGAAGGCGACCGCCACGGCCCGCGCCATGGTCACGCAGTACGGCATGACCGAGCGGCTGGGCGCGATCAAGTTCGGCTCCGACAACTCCGAGCCCTTCCTGGGCAAGGAGATGGGCCACCAGCGCGACTACTCCGAGGAGGTCGCCGGGCTGGTGGACGAGGAGGTCAAGAAACTGATCGAGACCGCCCACAACGAGGCGTGGGAGATCCTCGTCGAGAACCGGGACGTCCTGGACAACCTGGTGCTGGCCCTCCTGGAGAAGGAGACCCTCGGCAAGGAGGAGATCGCCGAGATCTTCCGGCCGATCGTCAAGCGCCCGCCGCGCCCGGCCTGGACGGGCTCCGCGCGCCGGATGCCCTCCACCCGCCCGCCGGTCTCCACCCCCAAGGAGCTGGCCCTGACCAACGGCACGCAGCCCGGTCAGGAGAAGGGCAAGGAGATCGGCCCGACGGACACCGCGCTCTCCAAGGAGACCCGCCTGCCGTCCGACGAGCCCCGGCCGGAGAGCTGACACAGGCTTTCGGCGCCGGCCCCCGGGCCGGTGGTGAACGGACCCCGAGGAATGCCCGCCGCGCCCCTCCGGTTGACTACCGGAGGGGCGCGGCTTTTCGCCATCCGCAATCGAGAAAGAGGACCACATGATCGACCCGGTGACGCTGGAGGGCGAGGGCTCCGTCGGAGAGTTCGACGAGAAGCGTGCCGAGAACGCCATACGGGAGCTGCTCATCGCGGTCGGCGAGGACCCCGACCGCGAGGGCCTGCGCGAGACGCCGGCCCGGGTGGCCCGGGCGTACCGGGAGATATTCGCGGGCCTGCGGCAGCGGCCGGAGGACGTGCTGACCACCACCTTCGACCTCGGTCACGACGAGATGGTGCTGGTCAAGGACATCGAGCTGCTGTCCTCCTGCGAGCACCACCTGCTGCCCTTCCACGGGGTGGCGCACGTCGGCTACATCCCGGCCGACTCCGGCAAGATCACCGGCCTGTCGAAGCTCGCCCGGCTGGTGGAGGTCTTCGCCCGCCGCCCCCAGGTCCAGGAGCGTCTGACGACGCAGATCGCCGACTCCCTGATGGAGATCCTGGAGGCGCGCGGCGTGATCGTCGTCATCGAGTGCGAGCACATGTGCATGACGGTCCGCGGCGTCCGCAAGCCCGGGGCCAAGACCATCACCTCCGCGGTCCGCGGCCAGCTCCGGGACTCCGCCACCCGCGCCGAGGCGATGAGCCTGATCATGGCCCGCTGACCGCTGATCCCGGCTGACCACTGACCCCCCGGCCGGCCGCTGACCGGCCCCGGTCGGCCGCGCGCCGCCCGACGGGGCGGTGGCGGGGAGGCGCCCGCGGAGCGCCTACGCTGGAGCGCATGAGTACCTTGCGCGTCCCCCGCGGGGAAGTGGCCGGACTGCCGGCATGGGACCGGTGCGCGGTCATGGGCGTGGTGAACGTCACGCCGGACTCCTTCTCCGACGGAGGCCGCTGGTTCGACACCGGGGCCGCGGTCAAGCACGGTCTGGCCCTGGTCGCCGAGGGCGCCGACCTGATCGACGTGGGCGGCGAGTCCACCCGGCCCGGCGCGACCCGTGTGGACGAGGCCGAGGAGCTGCGCCGGGTCGTCCCGGTGGTGCGCGAACTGGCCCGGGAGGGCGTGGTCATCAGCGTGGACACCATGCGGGCGTCCGTCGCCGAGCGGGCGGTGGAGGCCGGGGCCCGGCTGGTCAACGACGTCAGCGGCGGGCGCGCGGACCCGCGCATGGTCCCGGTGGTCGCCGCCGCCGGGGTGCCGTACGTGGTGATGCACTGGCGTGGCCAGAGCATCGACATGAACGACCGGGCCGTATACACCGACACCGTGACCGAGGTGATCGGCGAACTGCGCGCCGCTCTGGAGCAGGCGGTGGCCGGCGGGATCGCCTCGGAGCGGATCGTCGTCGACCCCGGGCTGGGCTTCGCCAAGCAGGCCGCCCACGACCTGGCCCTGGTGGACGCCACCGCCCGGCTGCGCCGGGAGCTGGGACGGCCGGTGCTGGTCGCCGCCTCCCGGAAGCGGTTCCTGGGCCGGGTGCTGGCGGGCGAAGGCGGCGAGGTGCCGCCCGCCCGGGAGCGGGACGCGGCCACCGCCGCGGTCTCGGCGCTCGTGGCGCGCGAGGGCGCCTGGGCGGTACGGGTGCACGAGGTGCGGGCGAGCGCGGACGCGGTCCGGGTGGCCCGGGCCCTGGAGGGAGCCAGGTGAGCGGAGAGGCCCGTACGGACGTCGAGGCCGTGGAGGCGGCCAACGCCGCGCTGTACGACGCGGTGGAGCGCGGCGATCTGGACGCCCTGGCCGAGACCTGGCTGCACGACGACGTCAGCGTCGTGCACCCGGGCTGGCCGGTGCTCACCGGACGCGACGAGGTGCTGCGCTCGTACGCGCTGATCATGGCCAACACCGAGTACATCCAGTTCTTCCTGACCGACGTCGGGGTCTCCGTGGCCGGCGACACCGCCCTGGTCACCTGCACCGAGAACATCCTCAGCGGCGGCCCCGCCGAGGAGGACGGCTCGGCCGGGCCCCTGGTCGGCGGGCTGGTGGTCGCCACCAACGTCTTCCGCAGGGCCGAGGACGGCCGGTGGCGGGTGTGGGCGCACCACGGCTCCCCGGTGCTCGTCGAGGACGAGGACGACGACGAGGACGGCGGGGGCGAGGGGATCGACGGCGAGGGCGGGACCCTGCTCTGAGCGCCGGTCTGAGAGAGTGGCTCCCGTGTCCGGCGGGACCGGCGCCGGCAAGGATCCGGCGCCGGTCCCGCCGGACACCGGGGTGCGGGGCGTGGACGCCGCCGGCCCGCCGCCGCATCCGTACGACCGACGGGAGTGAGAGCGCGTGGACCGTGTCGCGCTGCGCGGACTGAGGGTCCGCGGGCATCACGGGGTGTTCGAGCGGGAACGGGAGCAGGGACAGACTTTCGTGGTGGACCTGGCGATGGGCCTGGACACCCGCCCCGCGGCCGCGGACGACGACCTCACGAGGACGGTGCACTACGGCATCGTCGCCGAGGAGGTCGCCGCGATCGTCGGCGGCGAGCCTGTCGACCTGATCGAGACCCTCGCCCAGCGGATCGCCGACCAGTGCCTGACGCACGAGGCGGTGCGCGAGGTGGAGGTCACCGTCCACAAGCCCGAGGCCCCCGTCACCGTCCCGTTCGACGACGTGACCATCACCATCAAGCGGAGCCGCGTATGACGCCGAACAGCGACCCGACCGTACAGCCGGTGCCCGCCTCGGTGGTGCACCAGGTGGACGCCGCCGATGTGACCCTGCACAACCCCAAGCGCGCCGTCGTGGCGCTCGGGAGCAACCTGGGCAACCGCATGGAGACGCTCCAGGGGGCGGTCGACGCGCTGGAGGAGACCCCGGGGGTGCGGGTCAAGGCCGTCTCCCCGGTGTACGAGACCGAGCCGTGGGGCGTGGAGCCGGGCAGCCAGCCCTCCTACCTCAACGCCGTCATCCTGCTCAAGACCACCCTGCCGCCCGGTTCGCTGCTGGAGCGGGCCCACGCCATCGAGGAGGCCTACGCACGGGTCCGCGACGAGCGCTGGGGTCCGCGGACGATCGACGTGGACATCGTGGCGTACCAGGACGTCGTCTCCGACGACCCGGAACTGACCCTGCCGCACCCCCGGTGCCATGAGCGCGCCTTCGTCCTGGCGCCGTGGCACGATGTGGACCCCGGGGCCGAGGTCCCCGGGCGCGGCCCGGTGGCCGGCCTGCTGGACGCCGTGGGCCGGGAGGGCGTGGCACGCCGGGAGGACCTGGAACTGAGCCTGCCGGACTGACCGGCGGGGGCCGCCGGGGCCTGCCGGGGCCGGCGGGTCCGGGAGTGTGGACGGTGCCGTACGGGCAAGGTTCCTCAACGGCCGTAACGGCGGCCGCAACGGCTTCGACGCGGTTTCGACGGTGCTGTTTGGACGGTGCCCCCTCGGGGAGCGCCGAGTGACGTGGGGAGTCCCGTGAGGGAACTACGGATCAGAACGCTGGCCGGCATCTTCGCGCTCGCGCTGGTGCTGTCCTGGGCAGGGGCCCGGATGTGGGACGCGCTGGGCACCCTGCCCGCCGTGCCCGTCGCGGCCCCGATCGTGCTCGCGGTGATCGCCACGGTCCTGACCGCCACCGCGCTGTCGATCCGGGCCCGGCTGCGCGCCCAGCGCGAGCGGCGGCCCGGCGCGAAGGGCGTGGAGCCGATGATGGCCGCCCGCGCCGTCGTCCTCGGGCAGGCCAGTGCGCTGGTGGCCGCCCTGGCCGCGGGCGCGTACGGCGGCGCGGGCGTCTATCTGCTCTTCGGCGCCATGGACGTGCCCGCACGCCGGGACCAGGCGGTCTACGCCGGCCTGTCGGTGCTGGCGGGCGCGGCGGTGGTGGTGGCGGCCGTCTTCCTCCAGCGGGTGTGCAGGCTCCCGGAGGACGACGAGGAGCCCCCGCCCCCGGCGGCCGCGGCGGCCTGAGGGATCCGGAGGGCCCGGGGTCCGGGAGGCTTGGGAGCCGAGGGCCCGGGGTTGAGGATCCGGGAGCCGAGGATCCGGGAGCCGAGGATCCGGGGGCCGGTGATGGACGGGGAGACATACGCGGGGCTGCCGGCGGTGGCGATCGCCGGCGCGGTGGCGCGGCGCGAGGTGTCCGCCGCCGGGGTGGTGGAGGCGGCGCTGGGCCGGATCGCACGGCTGGAGCCGTCGTTGCGCGCCTTCCGCGAGGTGTGGGCCGACCGGGCGCGGGCGCGTGCGGCCGAGGTGGACCGCCGGGTCGCGGCGGGGGAGCGGCTGCCGCTGGCCGGGGTGCCGGTCGGAGTGAAGGCGGGGGCGAAGGACGCCGCCGCCCGACCGGCCCGGGCGTCCGCCGGGCCGGTCGGGCGGCTGCTGGCGGCCGGATGCGTACCGGTCGGGGCGACCTCCGTGCCCGGGCCCGGTACGCCGTGGCGGACCTGGGGCCTGGGCGCGGGCGGCCGTACCGCCAACCCCTGGCGGCCGGACCGGTCGCCGGGCGGGTCGTCCGCCGGTTCGGCGGCGGCGGTCGCGGCCGGGATGGTGCCGGTGGCCACCGGGGTCGACGGCGCCGGTTCGGTGCGCATCCCGGCGGCGTGGTGCGGGGTGCTCGGGCTGAAGACCACCAACGGGCTGCTGCCCGTGGCGGACCGTTCGGGCCTGGCCGCGCCCGGTGTCCTCGTCCGGTGCGCCGCGGACCTCGCGGCATGGCTGGAGTGCGTGGCCGGTGTGCCCGTCCGGAGCGCCGGTGAGAGCGCCGGAGGGCCGGTGGCCGCGGTGTGGTCGCCGGATCTGGGGTTCGCGGAGAGCGACCCGGAGGTCGCCCGGGTGGCGAGGGCGGCGGTGGACGGTCTGATCGAGGCGGGCGCCGTACGCCTGGAGCCGCCGGTGGCTCGGGCCGTGCTGCTGGATCCGGGCCCGGCGTGGTTCGCCCTGCGAAGCTCCGGCGGGGGCCGGACGGCGGCGGGGCGGACGACGGCGGACCGGACGACGGCGGAGCGGACGCGGGCGGAGAACGACGCGCGCCTGGACGCGCTCCTCGCCGGCGGCCGGCTGCTGCTGACCCCGGCCACCCCCAACCGGCCCCACGGCCACGACGGGCCGGGAGACCGGTACAGCACGGCACTGACCTGGGCCTTCAACCTCAGCGGCCACCCGGCGGTCAGCGTTCCGGCGGGTTTCACCGGTGACGGCTGCCCGGCCGGGCTCCAGATCGTGGCCGCCAGGGGAGGGGAGGCGCTGCTCGCCTCGGTGGTGCGGGCGGCCGAGGGCGCGGGTCTGGTGGTACGGGCGCCCGGCAGGGCGTGAACCGGTACCGTGGGCGCCATCTGCCCAACGGCGCGCGCCCCCGGTTATGGTCCGTGTATGGAGGACATCCTGGAACCACCGGACCTGAAGGCCGAGGCCCACCCCAGCCGCCGCTTCCAGGAGCGTCTGCTGGAGAACCCGGAGGACCGGGCCGCGTGGCAGGGCCTGCGCGCCTCCTACGACCGGATGGCCGAGGAGTGGCGGGAGTGGACCGACGAGCAGCGCGGATACGACCTCCCCGTCCGCGAGGGGCTGCGCCGCGTCCGCCCCGCCCAGTGGGCGGTGGAGATCTGCTGCGGCACCGGTGAGGCGACGGCGGCGGTCGCCTCGGCCGTGCCGTCGGTGGTCGCCTGCGACCTGAGCCTGGAGATGCTGCGCCGCCGTGTGGAGGTGCCCGGGGTGCGCTGGGTGGCGGCCGACGTACGGTCACTACCCCTGGGAACGGGGCGTGTTCCCTTGGTAGTGTCGCTCAACGGGGTCTTCAACCCCTCCGAGATCGTGCGGGTGCTCAGGCCCGGCGGCCAGCTGCTGTGGTGCACGTCCTTCCGCGCGGGGACGCCGCTGTACGTGCCGCCCGGGCGGATGCACCGGCTGCTGGGCGAGGGGTGGACGGCCGAGGAGGGCCGCGCCGGGCACGGGGAGTGGACGCTGTTCACCGCACCCGGGTGAGCCCCGGCCGTACGCGCCGGGCATGTCGTACGCGCGGTCCGGACGCGGGCGGGTGACACAGGAGTGACACGGGGGGTCCTGGCGTCGTGCAGGTGGTACTCATCGCACCGTTCCTCATGCGGTTCCGGCTGTGCGCCAACACCTTCGGGGGCGAGGTCGGCAGGGCGCTGAGGGAGGCGGTCACGGCGGCCGTGCCGGGCTTCTCGCCCCAGGCCGACGGGCCGGACTCCCCGCTGCTGTTCGACTACCACATGTCCACCGGCGGCTCCCGGCTCAGCGGCAAGAGGACCGTCGGCACGGTCGACCTGGAGGGCGCCGGGCTGCTGTGGTGCCGCTTCGAGCCCAGCGGCTACTGCTATGTCATGCAGACCGTGGAGGTGCCGGACAAGGAGGAGATGCACCGCCGCGAGCGCGAGCTGGTGGAGCGGGTCAACCCGCACGTGGCGCGGTGGACGGAGAGCGTCTCGGAGCACATGCTCGCCACCGGGCTGGTCGATCCCGTGGACGGGGCGGAGATGGACCCCGGCCGGCTGCTGTGGTGGCACCGGGTCCTGACGGACCCGCCGCGCGGCCAGGAACCGGGCGCCACCCGCGTCTACGGTGTGGAGCGCCGCATCCACGACGACGCGTACGTGCGCTTCGGCGACGGCTTCACCACCCTCGTCCGCCTGCCCCGGCACCGGGTCAACGAGGTGCTGGAGGGCGTGATGGCGGCCACCAGCGAGTGGATCGCGGTGGACGAGGCCAACCGCCTGGTGTCGGCCCGGATGCTCGGGCTCAACGACACCCGCTGGAACCGGGTGGCGGACGTGGACCGGCAGTTCACCGCCTCCCTCAAGCTCAGCAAGGACCTGGCCCTGCGCGACATGGTGCGCCTGGAGGAGAGCCGCTACACCGTCAACGCGGGCGCGGTGGTGGTGGACGCGGCCATGGAGCGGTGGGCGATGGAACGCGAGCGCGGAGTGCTGGAGGTCCAGCTCCAGTCGCTGCGCGACATCCTCGACTTCCACCGCAACATGACGCAGTACCGGCGGGACGAGCGCCGCAACCGGCTGCTGTTCGTCTTCACGGCGATCGCGCTCTTCCAGTCCGTGCTGGTCTGGTACGACTTCGCCCACGAGTCCAACAACACCCTGGGCCCGGCGGAGCGGTTGGCCGTGGTCAGCGCCATCGCCGTGCTCACCGTGGTCGTGGTGGTCTCCTCGCTGGCGGTCCGGCGCCGGGAGTGAACCCGGGCCGTCCGGTGCCCGTCGGCCCCGGGGCGCGGCCGTGACGACCGGTGCCCCTCCGATAACGAATGGGGGACGGACGGTGCCTCGGGAGGCGGCATACAAGGTAAATTCCAGGCCATGCCACGAGGACGCCACCGCCACGCGCCGCCCCTGCACCGGATGCTCGTGCCGTCCGCCGTGGCGGCCGTCGCGCTCGCCAGCGCCGCGGTCTCCTGGCTGATCGGCGACGCGAGTGACCCGGAGGCGGTGGCCCTGCGCCTCCTGGCCGCCGCGGCCGCGGCGGCCGCCGTCACCGGGGCCGTGCTGCTGCGGCGGTGGGACCGCCAGGCCGGCCGGCGGGTCGGCGAGGTCAGGGCGGCCAAGGCCACGGCCGAGTGGCGGGCCGAGGAGCGCCAGGCCGAGCTGGAGACCGAGCTGGAGGAGTCCCTGGAGATCCACCGGAAGGCGGAGGACACGCTCCGGAGCAAGCGCGCCGAGCTGGAGAGGCTGCGCACCGAGCATGCCGCGCTGCTGCGCCGGTACGCCACCGCCGAGACCGAGCGGGCCAGCGCCCTGGAGGGGCGGCGGCAGCTCGCACTGGAGGCCGCCGGGCCCGCGAAGGCGCTCACCACCGGGGCCGCCGACCACCGCAGGGCGTCCGGCGCGCCCACACCGCTCACCTATCTCCAGGCGGACGAGGCGCTCAGGCGGCTGCGGCTCAACGCCGCCCGGCAGCGGGAGCGCGAGGCGGGGGAGGAGCGGGACGGGGCCGCGGCCGTACCGGCTCCTGAGCCGGGCGCTTCCCAGCCGGCACCGCAGACCCGGCAGGCCGGGCAGTCTCAGCAGCCCCAGCTGACCCGGCCGGAGCAGGCGACGCGGCAGGCACCGCGGCCGCCGCGGCAGGGCGGTACGGCGGGGGCGGGGGAGCCGCACGGGCAGGGGCAGAGCCCCGAGAGCCGCGGAAGCGGCGCCCCCAGGCGCGGCGGATTCGACTTCTTCGGCACCCAGGGCACTCAGGGCGCCCGGAAGCGGCGCAGGACGCCGGGGACGCAGGGCCCCGCGGCCGGACCGTCCTCCGACCAGGAGGAGGACCCGGCCAGCCCGGGCGACCCCGGTGACGCCCCCCTTTCCGGCACCGCCCCCGAGGCCCCGGCCCGCACCCCCGCGCCCGCGGTCGCGGGCAAGGTCATCGACCTGGGCGAACCCGGCGACGAGGAGAGCGGGGACGAAGGCTCCGCCCCCACCGCCGGGAACGGCGGTACGGGCGCCGACGGCAAGGGAGCCGAGGGCAGGAGGGCCGGCGGCAGGGGAGCGGGCGGCACGCCGCGGACGGCGGGCCCGCTCAGGGGCCTGCGCCGCGCCCGGTCCGCCTGATCCGCCCGCCGCGTCCCGCGCCTCCCGCGTCTCCTGTGCGCCCGCCCGGCGCGCCTACGTGAGCCAGCGCTCCGGGCGCGCCCGGCGGCGCCCGGTACGGGAGCGCCCCGCCTGGGCGGCCACCACCGCACGGGCCTCCTCCACCGCCCGCAGCCGGGCCGCCACCGTGCCGTTCGCGCCGTGGTCGACGTGGACGTCCGCCAGCCCGAAGGCCCGGTCCCAGGGGCCCTGGGTGAGGCGGACGCTCTGCACCTTGGCGTGCGGGACCAGCGACAGCGTGCGGCACAGCAGCCCCTTGCGGGAGGCGAACACCGTCTGCGTCACCCCGTGGCCGTATCCCCGCCACCACAGCGGGACGACCCAGCGGGCCCGGCGCGGCACCGGCGCCAGTGACGCCGCCGCCTCGGCCGGGTCGAGGCCGGGAAGCACCCGCGCCAGTACGCCCCGGGCCGTCTCACGGGTGGCGACCGGCAGCAGCAGGCCGCCCTCGTTGCCCCCGGCGGCCACGTCCAGCTCCACCCGGACCCAGCCGCGCCGCCGCCACAACCACGGCTCGACGATCCGGACGGCCTGGACGCGGCCGGGCGGGACGGTGGCGTGGGCGCGGTCCAGCAGCCCGTGGTCCAGCCGTATCCCGTCCGGCGACTCGGCGACGGCCCAGTCGAACTCGGTGAGGAAGCGGCCCACACCGCTGCGCCACACACCGCTGAGCAGCGGAACGGCCACCGCCAGGGCGGGCCAGAGGCTGCCGCTCGCCCACCAGATCAGCGCGGGCACGGCCACCGCCGCGGCCAGCGAGCCCCAGACGCTGCCGAGCAGCAGCAGTGAGACCACCAGCATCCGCGTGCCGACCCGCACCAGCTCCCGGGCGGGCGCCTCGCCCGCCTCCGCGGCCGCCTCGGGCGCGATCCCCGCGGCCCGCGCCAGCAGCTCGGCGCGGAGCTCGACGGCCTCCCGCTCGCCCAGGAACGCCAGCTCGTCCTTCTTGTCCGCGCCGACCACGTCCAGCTTGAGCTTGGCCACGCCCACGACGCGGGCCAGCAGGGGACGCCCCACGTCGATCGCCTGGAGGCGGTCCAGGCGGATGTGGGCCACGCGCCGGAACAGCAGGCCGGTGCGGATGCGCAGCTCCGTCTCGGTGACCGTGTAGCTCGTCATCCACCAGGACAGGAAGCCGTACGCGGCCGCCGCGGGCAGCACCAGCGCCAGGGCCGCCAGCAGCCGGCCGGCCGTCAGCGACTCCACGCCCTGCCGGGCCCGCTCCGGGTCCTGCGCGGCGAAGGCGAACAGCGCGGCCAGCGGCGCCCACGCCCGCCGCCACGGGGTGACCGGGTGCAGCCGCCTGCCCTCGGGGCGCTGGAGCAGTGCCATCACAGCCCCCTCGCGGCCGGGCCCGTCACAGCCCCGCCGAACGGGCCTCGCCCAGCTCGGTGAGCCGTTCGCGCAGCCGCTCGGCCTCCTCCGGGGCGAGCCCGGGTATGTGCGCGTCGGTCGTCGCCGCGGCGGTGTGCAACTGCACCCGGGCCAGTCCGAAGTGCCGCTCCAGAGGCCCCGAGGTGACCTCCACCAGCTGCATCCGGCCGTAGGGCACGACGGTCAGTTCGCGCCACACCACCCCGCGTTCGATCAGCAGGTCGTCGTCGCGCTCGGAGTACCGCCAGGAGGCCCAGTTGCGGGCGACGGCCCGCCACCCCCACAGCGCCACCGCCGCCGGCGCCGCGGCGAGTACGGCCCACCACGGACCGGCGGTCAGCCACAGGACCGGGCCCAGCACCACGACGAGCGGCACGGACACGGCCGTCAGCAGCGTCCTGCGCATCCGCAGCAGCCCGCGCTCGACGCCGCGCCACCGCCCGGCGTCCCCGGGCCTTCCGGTCTCCCCGGCCTCCCCGGTGTGTCCGGCCCGCCCGGTCCCCTCGCCGGCCGGTCCCCCTGTCAGCTGACTCATACGGCAAGGGTAGGCGGCGGTGGTGACAGCGCGTATCCACCGCGGGGAGGAGAGGGAGGCAGGAGAGGGGAGAGGGCGGCGCCCCTCCCGGCGGAGCTGCCGGACTGCCAGACTGGTGGCCATGAGCGATCCCGGTACCACCGCCGAGTCCGCCGTGCCCGCCGAGCGCCCCGGGTCCGCCGGGAGCACCGCGGCCGTGACCACCGTCGGCGTCGGCGGCGCGGCGGAGAGCACCGACATGGTGCTCAACATCGGCCCCCAGCACCCCTCCACCCACGGCGTGCTGCGGCTCAGGCTCGTACTGGACGGGGAGCGGATCGGCTCGGCCGAGCCGGTGGTCGGCTACATGCACCGGGGCGCGGAGAAGCTGTTCGAGGCGCGCGACTACCGGCAGATCATCGTCCTGGCCAACCGCCACGACTGGCTGTCGGCCTTCTCCAACGAACTCGGCGTCGTCATGGCCGTCGAGCGGATGCTGGGCATGGAGGTCCCCGAGCGGGCGGTGTGGGCGCGCACCCTGCTGGCGGAGCTGAACCGGGTCCTCAACCACCTGATGTTCCTCGGCTCCTATCCGCTGGAACTGGGCGCCATCACGCCCATGTTCCACGCCTTCACCGAGCGCGAGGACCTCCAGCGCGTCATGGAGGAGGTCTCCGGCGGACGCATCCACTACATGTTCAACCGGGTCGGCGGCCTCAAGGAGGACCTTCCGGCGGGCTGGCTCGGCCGCACCCGGCAGGCGGTGGCCGCCGTCCGCGCGAAGCTGGGCACCTACGACCGGCTCGTCCTGGGCAACGAGATCTTCCGCGGCCGCACCCGCGGCGTGGGCGTGCTCGACCCCGCGGCCGTCCACGCCTACGGGGTGAGCGGTCCCATCGCCCGCGCCTCCGGCGTGGACTTCGACCTGCGCCGCGACGAGCCCTACCTGGCGTACGGGGAGCTGGCGGACGTGCTGCGGGTCGTCACCCGCACCGAGGGGGACTGCCTGGCCCGCTTCGAGGTGCTGCTGGAGCAGACCCGCAACTCCCTCGACCTCGCCGACGCCTGCCTGGACCGCCTCGCCGGGCTGCCGCCCGGCCCGGTCAACCAGCGACTGCCCAAGGTGCTCAAGGCCCCGGAGGGCGCCACCTACGCCTGGACGGAGAACCCGCTGGGCATCAACGGCTACTACCTGGTCTCCAGGGGGGAGAAGACCCCGTACCGGCTCAAGCTCCGCTCGGCCTCGTACAACAACGTCCAAGTGCTCTCCGAGCTGCTGCCGGGCACGCTGGTGTCCGACATGGTGGCGATCCTGGGATCGATGTTCTTCGTCGTCGGCGACATCGACAAGTGAGACGGCAGGCGGCGGGGGCGGCAGGAGGAACGGCGAAAGGCCCGCGACGCTGGCGGGAGGCGGCCGGGGAGGCGCTCTACGGCCCGGAGGGCTTCTTCGTACGCCACGCCCCCGCCGCCCACTTCCGCACCTCCGTGCACGCCTCGCCGCTGTTCGCGGGCGCGGTGGCCGAGCTGCTGCGGCGCGTGGACGAGGCGCTGGGGCACCCCGCCGAACTGGCGCTGATCGACTACGGCGCCGGCCGCGGCGAACTGCTGACCGGCGTACTGGCGGCGCTGTCCGGGCAGCCCGGCGATCTGGCCGCACGGGTGCGCCCCCACGCCGTCGAACGCGCTCCCCGGCCGGAGGGGCTCGACCCGGCCGTCGCCTGGTCCGCCGACCCGCCGCGCGGCGTGAGCGGGCTGCTGTTCGCCAACGAGTGGCTGGACGACGTCCCCCTGGACATCGCCGAGACCGGCGGGGACGGCGTCCCCCGGTACGTCCTGGTGGACGCCGACGGCACCGAGCACCCGGGCGGGCCGGTGCGCGGCGAGGACGCCCGGTGGCTGGCCCGCTGGTGGCCGCTGCCGCCCGAGCCGGGACTGCGCGCGGAGATCGGCCGCCCCCGCGACGCGGCCTGGGCGCGGGCGGTGTCCTGCCTGGAGCGCGGGCTGGCCGTCGCCGTCGACTACGCCCACACCCGCGCCGCCCGCCCCCCGCTGGGCACCCTCACCGGCTACCGGGAGGGCCGCGAGGTGCGGCCCGTCCCCGACGGCCGGTGCGACCTGACCGCCCATGTCGCCCTCGACGCGTGCGCGGCGGAGGCCGAGCGCGCCGGGGCCCCGGCGACCGGCCCGGGTCTGCCGCTGACCCAGCGCGAGGCGCTGCGCGCCCTGGGCGTGAGCGGCGCGCGGCCGCCGCTCGCCCTGGCGTCGAAGGACCCGGCCGCGTACGTACGGCTGCTGGGCCGCGCCGGCGAGGCCGCCGAGCTGACCGATCCGGCGGGCCTGGGCGCCTTCACCTGGCTGCTCCAGCCCCGCGGGATCCCGCTGCCTCCACCCTGGGGAGTACACGGGGAGGCGGGGGATCGGCCGTCCGGTTGACCCCCGCGCGTACCCGGTCTGTTTACGCTGGGTTATGTGCACCGGCTCTACGAGTTCCTACGCAGGCACCCCACCCTCGTCGACGGGGCGTGGGCCGCCGTCCTGCTGGTGCTGTCGGCCGGTTGGCTCGTGGGGATCATGACGCATCCGCCGTCGGCCCGGTCGCTGGGGCAGGGGGACGTGCAGCAGGCCGCCTCCGTCCCGATCGTCCTGGCCCTGTGCGCCGTGGTGGCCCTGCGGCGCCGGGCGCCGGAGAAGATGCTGCTGCTGGCCGCCGGGGCGGGACTGGCGGAGGTGGTGACCGGCGCGTTCCCGGTGCCGGCCAACTTCGCCCTGCTGGTGATCGTCTTCACCAGCGCCTCCCGCAACGTCCGCTGGGCCTCCCGCTTCGCGCTCGCCGGCGCGCTGGCCGCGCCCACCGTCCACACCCTGCGCTGGCCCAACGAGGGCCAGGGCACCGCCGCCGCGGTGCTGGGCACGGTCTTCCTCACCGCCACCTTCCTGCTGGCCTGGGTGATGGGCGACTCGCTGCGCACCCGGCGCGCCTACTACGCGCAGCTGGAGGAGCGGGCCGCCCGCCTGGAGCGCGAGCGCGAGGCACAGGCCAAGGTCGCCGTCGCCGCCGAGCGGGCCCGGATAGCGCGCGAGCTGCACGACGTGGTCGCGCACAACGTCTCGGTGATGGTCGTCCAGGCCGACGGCGCCGCCTACGTCATGGACACCGCGCCCGAGCAGGCCCGGCAGGCGCTGGAGACCATCTCCGGCACCGGGCGCCAGGCGCTGTCGGAGATGCGCAGACTGCTGGGCGTGCTGCGCACCGGGGAGCACTCCGAGGGCGGCGAGTACGTGCCCCAGCCCGGTGTCGAGCAGCTCGCCGACCTGGTGGAGCAGGTGCGCGGCGCGGGCCTGACCGTGGACTTCCGCATCGAGGGCACCCCCCGCCCGCTGCCCAGCAGCGTCGAGCTGACCGCGTACCGCATCGTGCAGGAGGCGCTGACCAACACCCGCAAGCACGGCGGCCCCGACGTCGGCGCGACGGTGCGGCTGACCTACGGCGCCGACGATCTGACCCTGCTGGCCGAGGACGACGGCCGCGGCGCGCAGCGGGAGCTGTACGAGGTCGGCGGGCTGGACGGGCTCGGCCAGGGACTGATCGGCATGCGCGAGCGCGTCGGCATGGTCGGCGGCAGCCTGGACGCCGGGCCCCGGCCCGGCGGCGGCTTCCGGATCAGCGCGGTGCTGCCGCTGAAGAGCACCGCGTGAACGGCCCCGCGCGGAGCGCGCCCCCTGCCACTGCCGCCGTCCCGCCCTCACCCGCCCCGCCCTCACCCGCCCCGCCTCAGGAAACCGCCTCAGGGGAGACCATGACCGTCCGTGTGATGCTCGTCGACGACCAGGCGCTGCTGCGCACCGGCTTCCGCATGGTGCTGGACGCACAGCCGGACATGGAGGTCGTCGCCGAGGCCGGGGACGGCGCCGAGGCGCTGGACAGGCTCCGTGCCACGGCCGTGGACGTGGTGCTGATGGACGTGCGGATGCCCCGCCTCGACGGGGTCGAGGCCACCCGCCGCATCTGCGAGGGGGGCGAGGGCGGGCCCGGCAGCCCCCGGGTGCTGATCCTGACCACCTTCGACCTCGACGAGTACGCCTTCTCCGCCCTGCGGGCCGGAGCCGGGGGGTTCCTGCTCAAGGACGTGCCGCCGGGCGAGCTGCTGGCCGCGATCCGCGCCGTCCACAGCGGCGACGCGGTGGTCGCCCCCTCCACCACCCGCCGCCTTCTCGACCGCTTCGCCTCCCTGCTGCCCGCCGCCGCCGACCGCTCCGCACCCAAGGAGCTGGAGCGGCTGACGGACCGCGAGCACGAGGTGCTGCTGCTGGTCGCCCAGGGGCTGTCGAACGGCGAGATCGCCCGGCGCCTGGTCCTCTCGGAGGCCACCGTCAAGACGCACGTGGGCCGCATCCTCACCAAGCTGGAGCTGCGCGACCGGGTGCAGGCGGTGGTGCTGGCGTACGAGACGGGGCTGGTGCGGGCGGGCGGCAAGGGCGCCTGAGCGGCCGGGGCCTCATTCGGGGATCAGCCCCGTTCCGGGACGCGGGCGAGGAAGCCGTACAGAGCGTCGCGCACGTCCCGCGGCCCCCAGCGCAGCCCCGGAGCGCTCACCGTCACCTCGGCCACGGCCGTTCCGGGCGGGCCGGGCGTACCCGGCGCCTCCCAGACGCGGAACAGCACCGTCCCCTCCTCCTCCGCCTGCCGTACCCCCGCCTCCGTCAGCCCGTCGGCGCCGTACGGCAGCCACACCTGGAACTGGTGGGTGTGCGGCTCGGCCGGATGGACCCGGAACCACGGCACCCCGGCCTCCGCCAGCCCCTCCCGCAGCGCCGCCGCGACCATCTTGGCCTGTGCGACGTACCCCGGCAGCCGGGGCAGCTCCCTATCCAGTCCCACCAGGGCGGACAGCGCGGCGGGCCACTGCTGGAAGAGCTGCCCGCCGTAGCGGTGCCGCCAGGCGCGCGTCTGCGCCACGAAGTCGGCGGGACCGGCCAGGGCGGCGCCCGAGAGGCCGCCCAGGGACTTGTAGAAGGAGACGTACACGCTGTCGGCCAGGGCGGCGATCTCCGGGAGCGTACGCCCGAAGTGCGCGGCGCACTGCCACAGTCGCGCTCCGTCGAAGTGCACCACCGCGTCCCGCTCCCGCGCGGCCTCGGTCACCGCCACCAGCTCGTCCCAGGTGGGCAGCACGAAACCGGCTTCCCGCAGCGGGAGTTCGAGCATCAGCGTGCCGAAGGGCTCCTCCAGCTCCCGCACCTCCCCGGCGGTGGGCGGGCGCGGCTCGGTGGTGGGGTGCACGGTGCTCAGCCCGCTCAGCAGCCCCAGCGCGCCCCGCTCGTGGCGCTCGGGGTGTGCCATCGGGTGCAGGGCGACGACCGGGTTGCCGGTGCGGCCCGCCCAGCAGCGCAGGGCGACCTGCTGGGCCATGGTGCCGGTGGGGAAGAACGCGGCGGCCTCATGACCCAGCACGGCGGCGGTGCGCTCCTCCAGGCGGGCGACGATCCCGTCGCCGTAGATGTCGGGGCTGCCGTCCAGGTCGAAGACCTCGGCGCCCTCCTGCGCGAGCCGGGCCAGCCGGCCGGCGATCGTCCCATCCACCGGGCCGTCGGACAGCTTCCGCCGCGCCGCGGTCCACGCCGCGAGCCTGCGGGCCCGCTCGGCATCGGCGTCCACGGCGGACTCGGCTTCCACGGCAATCCCGGCGGACTCGGCTTCGAAGTCCCCGCGCGCTTCCCCTGCTTCCCCGGTTCCCTCATCGGCTGTCATGCCCCCGATGATCCCGCACCGCGCGGGTCCGGCGCCGGTCTTTTCCCCACCGGTTTGGCGGGGACTTCAGCGCAGCACCGCCTCCAGGAAGTCGCTGCCCAGCCGCGCCACGACGGTGACGTCCAGACGGTGCTGCACGTACCGCCCGTGCCGGCGCGTCGTCAGCAGGCCCGCGTTCCGCAGCACCTTCAGGTGCCGGGAGACCTCCGGAGCGGTGATCCCCAGCCCGCTCGCCAGCTCGCCCGTGGTGTACGGGGCGCGGGCCAGACTGCGGCACAGCCGGACCCGCACCGGGTGGGCCAGGGCCTCCAGCCGGCGCTCCATCACCTCCACCGAGTCCGGGCCCGCGCGCAGCTCGCGCGAGGCGACCGGGTACTCGATCACCGGCCGCCAGCCGGGGGCGTGCAGCACCACCAGATGGGGCCGGCCGAAGGCGGTGGGCACCAGGGTCACCCCCGGCCCGACCGCCGGATCCACGGCCGTCGTCCGGCTCTGCGCCAGCTTGTCGACGACCAGGCGCCGCCCGCCGCCGTCCTCCTCCACGGCGATCGCGGGGGACGCGGCGGCCAGCGCCTCGGCCGGCCCCCTGCGCCGCAGCAGGTCCGTCTTGTGCCGGGCGTCGGCGGCGAGCTGCCCGCGCACCCGCTGCCAGGTGTCGGCGAAGAACGCCCGGTCGCAGTCCTCCAGCAGCCGCCGTATCCAGATCCGCACGGCGGGCGGGTCCGCGAGCAGGTGCCGTACGAAGTCGAGCTGTCCCGGCCCGCGCGCGGCGGCCCGCTCCAGGGCCCGCCGGCGGGCCTCCTCGTCGACCAGTGGGGAAGGCCCGCCCTCGCTGTAGTCGGCGGAGCAGTTGATCTCCAGCGCGGCCCGGACGTACCGCTCGTCGTCCATCGCGTCGACGTGGTCCAGCTCCTCGGCGAGCGTGGCGCCGGGCCGGGGGCGGCTGGGCAGCAGGATGTCGGAGCGGGTGGAGCGCCACAGGATGTCCGCCTCGGAGAGCCGCCCGGCGAGGTCCGGCTCCAGCCCGGCGAGCGTCGTGGTCGTCCAGCCGTGCAGCCAGGGGTGGTGCGAGGGCTCGGAGAGGGCGTGCAGGGCGGCGCTGAGCTCCGCCAGCGGGGAGGGGGAGAAGACGAAGTGCTCGTCGGGCAGGCCGGTGATGTCGATGACCACGCTCATGCGGTCATCCTGCCCTCCGGCGGCGGCCCCGGGCCGTCGATTGACGGCCGGGGTCAATCCGCGTGCCCGGCGGCCGCGGACGGGCGCAGCGTGAGGGCATGAGCCTCCACACCGAGTACGCACTCGCCCAGTACCGCGCCGCCGCGCAGGGGCAGGAGCCGCCGCCCCTGCCCGGCCTGGCCGACCCGCGCGCCGCCCGGGAGTTCCGGGACGCGCTCCTGGACGCCCGGGCCGTCCGCCGCCCCGCCGTACCGCTCCTTGCGCGCCTGCGCCGGGCGCTGCCGGCCCGGCGCAGGCGCGAGCCCTGCTGAACCGGCCGCCGGCCGGCGGGCCCGGGGGCCGCCCCGTCTCGCCCCGTCCCGCCCCGCGGGCGGGCGGAACGGGAAACCGGCGAGTCCGCGTAGCATGGCGGTAATCGTCCGGTACCGGGTCCTGCGGACTGGAACGGAAGGCCGAAACCACGTGAACCAACCCCCCTCCGGCGCCGCCGGGGACCGTCCCGCGCGCCTGACCGTCGGCGTCGTCGGCGCGGGCCGCGTCGGCCCCGCCCTGGCCGCGGCCCTCGCCCTGGCCGGGCACCGCCCGGTGGCCGCCTCCGGCGTCTCCGACGCCTCCCGCCGCCGGGCCGAGGCCCTGCTGCCGGGGGTGCCGCTGGTGGAGCCCGCCGAGGTCCTGGCCCGCGCCGACCTCGTCCTGCTCACCGTCCCCGACGACGCCCTGCCCGGCCTGGCCGCGGGCCTGGCCGAGACCGGCGCCGTACGCCCCGGCCAGCTCCTGGCGCACGCCTCGGGCCGCTACGGCACCGCCGTCCTCGCCCCCGCCACCCGTGCCGGGGCCCTGCCGCTGGCTCTGCACCCGGTGATGACCTTCACCGGCACTCCTGTGGACGTACAGCGGCTGGCGGGCTGCTCCTTCGGCGTCACCGCGCCCGAGGAGCTGCGGCTGGCCGCCGAGGCGCTGGTCATCGAGATGGGAGGGGAGCCCGAGTGGGTCGCCGAGGAGGCCCGCCCGCTCTACCACGCGGCCCTGGCCCTCGGCGCCAACCACCTGGTCACCCTGGTCGCCCAGGCCATGGAGCTGCTGCGCACCGCCGGGGTCTGTGCGCCCGACCGGATGCTCGGCCCGCTGCTCGGCGCGGCCCTGGACAACGCCCTGCGCTCCGGCGACGCCGCGCTGACCGGCCCGGTCGCCCGGGGCGACGCCGGCACGGTCGCCGCCCACATCACCGAGCTGCGCCGCCACGCCCCGCAGACGGTGGCGGGCTACCTCGCGATGGCCCGCACCACCGCCGACCGGGCCCTGGCCGGCGGACTGCTCAGGCCGGAACTGGCCGAGGACCTGCTGGAGGTCCTCTCCGACGGGGACACCCGGTGACCGGACCGACCGCCGACCACAGGAGCCCAGCCGTGCCCGCACCCACGCCCGTGCCCGTCCTGCGCACCGCCGCCGAGCTGCGCGCCCTGCAGCGCCGGGGACGGCGGGCGGTGGTGATGACGATGGGCGCCCTGCACGAGGGCCACGCGGTCCTGGTCCGCGCCGCCCGCGAGAAGGCCGGGCCCGAGGGGCAGGTTGTGGTCACCGTCTTCGTCAACCCGCTGCAGTTCGGCGCGGGCGAGGACCTGGACCGCTACCCGCGCACCCTGGACGCGGACGTCGTGGTGGCCGCGGGCGCGGGCGCCGACGCCGTCTTCGCGCCGCCGGTGGAGGAGGTCTACCCCGGCGGGGAGCCGGAGGTGAGGATCGGCGCGGGCCCGATGGGCGAGCGCCTGGAGGGCGCCAGCCGCCCCGGCCACTTCGACGGGATGCTCACCGTCGTCGCCAAACTGCTCCACCTCACCGCCCCCGACCTGGCGCTCTACGGGGAGAAGGACGCCCAGCAGCTCGCCCTGATCACCCGGATGGTCCGCGACCTGAACTTCCCCGTGGAGATCGAGGGCGTGCCCACCGTGCGCGAACCCGACGGGCTGGCCCTCTCCAGCCGCAACCGCTACCTGTCGGACGCCGAGCGCACCACCGCTCTGGCCCTCTCGCGCGCCCTGTTCGCCGGACGCGACGCGGTGGCCGCGGGCGGGGCGGGCCCGCGCGAGGTACGTCAGGCCGCCGAGGCCGTACTGGCGCAGGCCGGGCGGGCACGGCCTCCGCTGGAGCTGGACTACCTGGCGCTGGTGGACCCGGACCACTTCACGGAGGTCCCGGCCGAGCCCGGCGCGTACGAGGGCGAGGCCGTGCTCGCGGTGGCGGCGCGGGTGGGCACCACACGACTGATCGACAACGTCCGGCTGCGCCTCGGACGCCCCGGAGGGGTTCGGTGAACGGGATGACAGGCCTGCGGCTGGACGCGCCGCGCTCCGGCTGGGCCATCGCGGCGGACGTGGTGGTGGTCGGCTCCGGGGTGGCCGGCCTGACCGCCGCCCTGCGCTGCGCGGCCTCCGGCCGGAAGACGGTGATCGTCACCAAGGCCCGGCTGGACGCCGGCTCCACGCGCTGGGCGCAGGGCGGGATCGCCGCCGCGCTCGGCGAGGGCGACACCCCGGGCCAGCACCTGGACGACACCCTGGTCGCCGGCGCGGGCCTGTGCGACGAGGAGGCGGTGCGCACCCTGGTCACCGAGGGACCGGACGCGGTACGGCGGCTGATCGGCGCCGGGGCGCGGTTCGACACCTCCGCCGAGACCGGCGAGATCGCCCTGACCCGCGAGGGCGGCCACCACCGCCGCCGCATCGCCCACGCGGGCGGCGACGCGACCGGCGCGGAGATATCCCGCGCCCTGGTGGCGGCCGTACGCGACGCCGGGATAGAGACGGTGGAGAACGCCCTCGTCCTGGACCTGCTCAAGGACGCCGGCGGGCACGCCGCGGGCGTCTCCCTCCATGTGATGGGCGAGGGGCGGCACGACGGGGTGGGCGCCGTCCACGCCCCGGCGGTGGTGCTGGCCACCGGCGGAATGGGCCAGGTGTTCTCCGCCACCACCAACCCGCCGGTCTCCACCGGCGACGGCGTAGCCCTGGCGCTGCGGGCGGGCGCGGAGGTCTCCGATCTGGAGTTCGTCCAGTTCCACCCGACCGTGCTCTACCTGGGCCCGGACAGCGAGGGCCAGCAGCCGCTGGTGTCGGAGGCCGTGCGCGGCGAGGGCGCGTACCTCGTCGACGCCGACGGTGAGCGCTTCATGGCCGGGCGGCACGAACTGGCCGAGCTGGCCCCGCGCGACATCGTCGCCAAGGGCATCATGCGGCGGATGCGCGAGCGGGGCGCCGACCACATGTACCTGGACGCCCGGCACTTCGGCGCACGGATGTGGAGCGAGCGGTTCCCCACCATCCTCGCCGCCTGCCGCGCCCACGGCATCGACCCGGTCACCGAGCCGGTCCCGGTCGCGCCCGCCGCGCACTACGCCTCCGGCGGGGTGCGCACCGACCTGGCGGGCCGCACCACCGTGCCCGGCCTGTACGCGTGCGGCGAGGTCGCCTGCACGGGTGTGCACGGCGCCAACCGGCTGGCCTCCAACTCCCTGCTGGAGGGCCTGGTCTTCGCCGAGCGGATCGCCGCCGACATCGCCCGCACCCCCGCGCGCGTCCCGGTGCCCGCCGAACCCGGCGACCCGGCGGACACGCGGACCGTTGCGCTGCCGCCGGCCGAGGCGCGGTACGCGCTCCAGCGCACCATGACCGCCGGGGCCGGGGTGCTGCGCTCCGCGGACAGCCTGGCGCGGGCCGCGCGGGAGCTGGCGGCCCTGGCCCCGGGCGAGGCCGGGGGCAGGGCCGGCAAGCCGGCCGAGCCCGGGGTCGAGACCTGGGAGGCGGCCAACCTCCACCTCGTCGCCGGTGTCCTGGTCGCCGCCGCCCTGCGCCGTACCGAGACCCGCGGCTGCCACTGGCGCGAGGACCACCCCGAACGGGACGACGAGACCTGGCGCCGACATCTGGTCGTCGCCCTGCGCCCCACGGTGGAGGGCTCCGAACTCGTCGTCCGTACGACCGACTCGACGGCGTTTCCCCCGGTCATGGACGGGGGGACCCCGTGAGCGTCGCGCACGCGGCCACCGGGCCGCGGACGACGGGCGGAGCCGCGCCTTCGTGCCGTGTGGGCGGAGAAGCTCACGAGAAGGCGGTGCGCGTCGCGCACGCGGCCACCGGGCCGCATGTCATCACAGAGCCTGCGCTGTGCCGCGTGGGCGGAGAAGCTCACAAGGAGATGCAGTGACCAGCCCCACGCCCGACGAACTTCCGCTGCTCCAGATCGGTTTCGGCCGTCCCGGCGAGGCGGTGAACGGCACCGGCGGGGGCTGCGGCGACGCCTGCGGCTGCGGCGGCGCGGACGACGGACCCGACCTGGACCCGCTGGAGTGCGGTCTGGACCCGGACCTGGCCGCGCTGCTCGCGGACGCCGGCCTGGACCCGGTGCAGGTCGAGGACATCGCGCACATGGCGATCGAGGAGGACCTCGACCAGGGCGTGGACGTCACCACCGTCGCGACCATCCCCGAGGACGCCGTCGCCACCGCCGACTTCACCGCCCGGGAGGCGGGCACCGTCGCGGGGCTGCGGATCGCCGAGGCGGTGCTGTCGGTGGTCTGCACCGAGGAGTTCGAGGTCGAGCGGCACGTCGAGGACGGCGACCGCGTCGAGGCGGGACAGCGGCTGCTGTCGGTGCGTGCCCGCACCCGCGACCTGCTCACCGGTGAGCGCAGCGCGCTCAACATCCTGTGCCGGCTGTCCGGTGTCGCCACCGCCACCCGCGCCTGGGCCGACGTGCTCCAGGGCACCGGCGCGGCCGTCCGCGACACCCGCAAGACCACTCCGGGGCTGCGCGCCCTGGAGAAGTACGCGGTGCGCTGCGGCGGCGGGGTCAACCACCGGATGTCGCTGTCGGACGCCGCGCTGATCAAGGACAACCACGTGATCGCCGCGGGCGGGGTGGCCGAGGCGTTCAAGCGGGTGCGCGAGGAGTTCCCCGGCGTGCCGATCGAGGTGGAGGTGGACCGGCTGGACCAGATCGAGCCCGTCCTCGCCGAGGGCGCCGACCTGATCCTGCTGGACAACTTCACCCCCGAGCGGACGGCCGAGGCGGTCGCGCTGGTCGCCGGCCGGGCGAAGCTGGAGTCCTCCGGCCGCCTCACCCTGGCGAACGCCCGCGCGTACGCGGACACCGGCGTGGACTACCTGGCGGTCGGAGCGCTCACCCACTCCTCCCCGATCCTCGACATCGGCCTTGACCTGCGTGACGAGACCCGCGGCGGTGCGGGCGGACAGGAGCGCGACTGATGCTGCTCACGATCGACGTCGGCAACACCCACACCGTCCTCGGCCTCTTCGACGGCGACGAGATCGTCGAGCACTGGCGGATCTCCACCGAGGCCCGCCGCACCGCCGACGAGTGGGCCGTCCTCCTCCAGGGGCTGATGGGCATGCACCCGCTGCTCGGCGAGGACCTGGGCGACGGCATCGACGGCATCGCCATCTGCTCCACCGTCCCCTCCGTCCTGCACGAGCTGCGCGAGGTGACGCGCCGCCACTACGGCGACATCCCCTCCGTCCTCGTGGAGCCGGGTGTGAAGACCGGGATGCCGGTCGTCACGGACAACCCCAAGGAGGTCGGCGCGGACCGGATCATCAACGCGGTGGCCGCGGTGGAGCTGTACGGCGGGCCGTGCGTCGTCGTGGACTTCGGCACCGCCACCACCTTCGACGCGGTCTCCGCCCGGGGCGAGTACACCGGCGGCGCCATCGCACCGGGCATCGAGATCTCGGTGGAGGCGCTCGGTGTGCGCGGTGCGCAGCTGCGCAAGATCGAGCTGGCCAGGCCGCGCAGCGTCATCGGCAAGAACACCGTCGAGGCGATGCAGTCCGGCATCCTCTACGGCTTCGCCGGACAGGTGGACGGTGTGGTGGAGCGGATGGCCCGCGAACTGGCCGACGACCCGGACGACGTGACCGTCATCGCCACCGGGGGCCTGGCCCCGATGGTGCTGGGCGAGGCCGCGGGGATCGACGAGCACGAGCCGTGGCTGACGCTGATCGGGCTGCGCCTGGTCTACGAGCGGAACATGGCACGGGGATGAGCACAGGCCCGTCCCCGGCGTGCCGCCGGGCGCTCCCGGCCTGAGGTGCGGGCTCCCGCTCTCCCGGCGCGCACGGCCGCGCCCCGGGGCCTCGCGAGGGCCCGGGGGAGCCGCCGGTACGCTGGAGGTCCGGTATCCAAGGAGGCTGATCCGGCATGGAGTACGTCGCCGCACTCACCCCGTCCGTGGTGATGGCCGTGGCCTTCACCGCTCTCATCGTGACGATCGTCAAGAGCCAGGGCGGTGCCAACAAGTCCAAGGAGGACGCCGCGGTGGACAGGGCCCTGGCGCAGGCCGAGGCCGAGGCCGCGCGCGCCGCGTCGCCGGCGGACGGCGCGCCCAGGAGCTAGTGCCGCGTACCGCCGGGCGGCGGATGCCGCGACGGCGCGGGAGCGCACACCGGGAGGCCCACCTCCCCGGTGTGCGCTCCTCTTTGTTTACCGCCCGGCCAAAACAAAGTGCTCAATGCCGTTCAAATGCGGCTATCGTTCTTGGTGTGCCTCGGCCACTGGGAGAGCTGGAAGACGCGGTGATGACGCGGGTATGGCAGTGGAACCGCCCGGTCACGGTGAGAGAAGTGCTCGACGACCTACGGCGTGAACGGCCGATCGCCTACACCACGGTCATGACCGTAATGGACAACCTGCGGGAGAAGGGATGGCTGCGGCGAGAGCGCGAGGGGCGGGCCTATCGATATGAAGCCGTCTCCACCCGGGCCGCCTACTCCGCGGCACTCATGAACGAGGCCTGGGCGGCGAGCGACAACCCCGCGGCCGCACTGGTGGCCTTCTTCGGGATGATGTCGCCGGAACAGACCGAAGCGCTGCGGGACGCCTTGCGTGTCGCGCATCTCGACGACACGCGCCCCGGCGCCCCCGCCGGGGGGCGGGGTTCTCCGGAACGATAGCGTCCCCGGCATGCCAGAAGCCGTAAGCCGCGTAAGCCCCGCGAACCCCGTAAGCGAGGTCACCGTCCGCAGGGCGAGAACCAGTGATGTGCGCACCGTGCGCCGTCTCATCGACGCCTACGCGCGCGACCGCATCCTCCTCGACAAAGCGACGGTGACGCTTTACGAGGACATCCAGGAGTTCTGGGTCGCCGAACGCGACCACGACGGCGAGGTCGTCGCCTGCGGGGCCCTCCACGTGATGTGGGAGGACCTGGCCGAGGTGCGCACGCTCGCGGTCGATCCCGCGCTCAGGGGCACGGGAGTGGGTCACCTGGTGCTGGAGAAGTTGCTGCAGACCGCGCGCTGGCTGGGAGTCCGGCGCATTTTCTGCCTCACCTTCGAAGTGGACTTCTTCGCCCGGCACGGCTTCACCGAGATCGGCGAGACGCCGGTGGACGGGGATGTCTACAGCGAGCTGCTGCGTTCCTATGACGAAGGTGTAGCCGAGTTCCTGGGTCTCGAACGAGTGAAACCCAACACCCTGGGCAACACGCGCATGCTGCTGCACCTATGAGGCACTCGCTCCGTGCGCCCTATGTCCGAAAGATCCCTCCAATCCGGCCGGACCGGCTCGGCAATGTTCCCGGAGGGTTTGTGTTTTCCCGGGAAAAGCGGTTTGCTTTCACCGTCAGTATCAGTAATCGGTTTTCGGTGGCTGACCACACACGACGAATGGGAGTAACCGGTGGCGCAGAAGGTTCAGGTCCTTCTTGTCGACGACATCGACGGCGGTGAGGCCGACGAGACCGTGACGTTCGCTCTCGACGGCAAGACCTACGAGATCGACCTCACCACCGCCAACGCGGACAAGCTCCGCGGTCTGCTGGAGCCTTACGTCAAGAACGGCCGTCGCACCGGTGGCCGTTCGGCTCGTGGCAAGTCCCGTCCGTCCGCCGGCGGCGGCGGCGGAAGCCAGGACACCGCGAAGATCCGCGCCTGGGCGAAGGAGAACGGCTACGAGGTCAACGACCGCGGCCGTGTCCCCGCCAACATCCGCGAGGCCTACGAGAAGGCGAACGCCTGAGCCGCGCGGGCGAGCCGCGCGTGGCGGTACCCCGTCGCCGCCGCGCCCACCGGACCGGCGGGAGGCCCTTACGCCCCGTCCGGGAGGCCGCAGCCGTGCAGCGGCCTCCCGGGGACGTGTGCGGCCGGTACGGCCGGGCCCGGCCCGCTCCGGGCGGTGCCGGCCCGCGTCCCGCCGCGCCGTACCCACCACGCCGCGCCCGCCGCGTCATGCCACCGCGCCGCGCCCTCCGGGCGGTCGCCGGGCGCCTTCCGGGGGCGCCCGTGCGCGTCGTGTGCGTCACACACGCCACCCGGGCCGCGATCACCGGCCCGCGTGCCGGCCTGCCGCGCCGGTCACTCGAAGTGGTGATCCGCTACCGTGCGTGCCCGGCCGGCGGGTGGGGAAGGCGTGCCGCGCCACGCAAGAGTGTTCGCCAGTAGCGGATGCACCCACCCCGCCCGGCATGGACTGTCAGTGTCCCGGGGTAGGAAGTCGGTGAAGAAATCCCACGTGGAACGGGGGTGCGGCACCGGCGATGGAGCGGTGGACGGACGTGGCGGCCCAGGAGCGTTCGCCGTCGGCGTAGTGGAAGCGGGCGGATATGTCTGGCCTGCGGGAACATCGTCTCGCACCATCGGGTTGGAACTGTTGTCGGCTGTTCGGGACGAGGGCGAGAGGTAACGGGCTCTCCTCCCCCGCCAGCGCGGGAGCGATCCGGACGGGTGTCGGCAGTTGGAATGAGCGGTCCCCGCTTGCGGGACTAAGCTGCGGAAGGACAGGGAGGGGACCGACCCCTTACTGCCTGACCGCTCTGAGGAGCGATTAACGATGTTCGAGAGGTTCACCGACCGCGCGCGGCGGGTTGTCGTCCTGGCTCAGGAAGAAGCCCGGATGCTCAACCACAACTACATCGGCACCGAGCACATCCTCCTGGGCCTGATCCACGAGGGTGAGGGTGTCGCCGCTAAGGCACTGGAGAGCCTCGGGATTTCGCTCGAGGCGGTCCGCCAGCAGGTGGAGGAGATCATCGGCCAGGGCCAGCAGGCCCCGTCCGGCCACATCCCCTTCACCCCCCGTGCCAAGAAGGTCCTGGAGCTGTCGCTCCGCGAGGCCCTTCAGCTCGGCCACAACTACATCGGCACCGAGCACATCCTGCTCGGCCTGATCCGCGAGGGCGAGGGCGTCGCCGCCCAGGTCCTCGTCAAGCTCGGCGCCGACCTCAACCGGGTGCGGCAGCAGGTCATCCAGCTGCTCTCCGGCTACTCCGGGGGCAAGGAGGCGGCCACCGCCGGCGGCCCCGCCGAGGGCACCCCCTCGACCTCCCTGGTGCTGGACCAGTTCGGCCGCAATCTCACCCAGGCGGCCCGCGAGTCCAAGCTCGACCCGGTCATCGGGCGCGAGAAGGAGATCGAGCGGGTCATGCAGGTGCTGTCCCGCCGCACCAAGAACAACCCGGTCCTCATCGGCGAGCCCGGCGTCGGCAAGACGGCGGTCGTCGAGGGCCTGGCCCAGGCCATCGTCAAGGGCGAGGTGCCCGAGACGCTCAAGGACAAGCACCTGTACACGCTGGACCTGGGCGCCCTGGTCGCCGGGTCCCGCTACCGCGGTGACTTCGAGGAGCGCCTGAAGAAGGTCCTCAAGGAGATCCGCACCCGCGGCGACATCATCCTGTTCATCGACGAGCTCCACACCCTGGTGGGTGCGGGCGCCGCCGAGGGCGCGATCGACGCCGCCAGCATCCTCAAGCCGATGCTGGCCCGCGGGGAACTCCAGACCATCGGCGCGACGACGCTGGACGAGTACCGCAAGCACCTGGAGAAGGACGCGGCCCTGGAGCGCCGCTTCCAGCCCATCCAGGTCGCCGAGCCGTCGCTGCCGCACACCATCGAGATCCTCAAGGGTCTGCGCGACCGCTACGAGGCGCACCACCGGGTGTCCATCACGGACGCCGCCCTGGTGGCCGCCGCGCAGCTCGCCGACCGCTACATCTCGGACCGCTTCCTGCCGGACAAGGCGATCGACCTGATCGACGAGGCCGGCTCCAGGATGCGCATCCGCCGCATGACCGCACCGCCGGACCTGCGCGAGTTCGACGAGAAGATCGCGAACGTGCGCCGGGAGAAGGAGTCCGCGATCGACTCGCAGGACTTCGAGAAGGCGGCCTCCCTCCGCGACACCGAGAAGCAGCTCCTGGCTGCCAAGGCCAAGCGGGAGAAGGAGTGGAAGGCCGGCGACATGGACGTCGTCGCCGAGGTGGACGAGGAGCTGATCGCCGAGGTCCTGGCCACGGCCACGGGCATCCCGGTCTTCAAGCTCACCGAGGAGGAGTCCTCGCGCCTGCTGCGCATGGAGGACGAGCTGCACAAGCGCGTCATCGGGCAGGAGGACGCCATCAAGGCGCTCTCCCAGGCCATCCGCCGCACCCGGGCGGGTCTGAAGGACCCCAAGCGCCCCGGTGGCTCGTTCATCTTCGCCGGCCCGTCCGGCGTCGGTAAGACCGAGCTGTCCAAGACGCTGGCGGAGTTCCTCTTCGGCGACGAGGACGCCCTGATCTCCCTCGACATGTCGGAGTTCAGCGAGAAGCACACCGTCTCGCGGCTCTTCGGCTCGCCCCCCGGCTACGTGGGGTACGAGGAGGGCGGCCAGCTCACCGAGAAGGTCCGCCGCAAGCCGTTCTCGGTCGTCCTGTTCGACGAGGTCGAGAAGGCCCACCCGGACATCTTCAACTCGCTGCTGCAGATCCTGGAGGACGGTCGCCTGACCGACTCCCAGGGCCGGGTCGTGGACTTCAAGAACACCGTCATCATCATGACGACCAACCTCGGCACCCGGGACATCTCCAAGGGCTTCAACCTGGGCTTCGCCGCCCAGGGCGACGTCAAGACCGGCTACGAGCGGATGAAGGCCAAGGTCAACGAGGAGCTCAAGCAGCACTTCCGGCCCGAGTTCCTCAACCGTGTCGACGACACCGTCGTCTTCCACCAGCTCACCGAGGAAGACATCATCCGGATCGTCGACCTGATGGTCGCCAAGGTGGACGAGCGGCTCAAGGACCGCGACATGGGCATCGAGCTCAGCGGTGACGCCAAGAAGCTGCTCGCCAAGAAGGGCTACGACCCCGTCCTGGGCGCCCGGCCGCTGCGCCGGACGATCCAGCGGGAGATCGAGGACGTGCTGTCGGAGAAGATCCTCTTCGGCGAGCTGCGCCCCGGTCACATCGTGGTCGTCGACTCCGAGGGCGAGGGCGAGGCGAAGAAGTTCACCTTCCGCGGCGAGGAGAAGTCGGCCCTGCCGGACGCCCCTCCGGTGGAGTCGGCGGCGGGCGGCGGCCCGAACCTCTCCAAGGACGCCTGAGGCACACGGCGCCACCGAGCCGGCCACACGGCAGACACACGGGCGCGCGGGGACGTCCGGGCCGCCGCAGGCGGAGGCCGGCTCAGCGCGCGATGATCCGGATGCCCTCCGGGACCCCGCCGACCCGGGGCAGCCGCGGGTTCACCCGGATGGTGTGCAGCCGCGGAAAGGCGCTCAGCCACCCCATGTCCACCCCGAGGTCGTAGGCGAGCCACAGGTGCGTGAGCCGGTCGCGCACCGTGCCGTGCAGCAGTTCCTCCGGAGTGAAGCCGCCCGCGATCTGGACGCGGTCCCGGCCGCCCATGTCGCGCAGCGCCCGCAGCTCGGAGAGGTCGGAGACGGGGAAGTACAGCCCCTCCGGATCCAGCCGGGAGACGATCTCGCGGGCGTAGCGGGCGGTGTCGAAGTTGCGCCAGGCCCGTGCGAGCTCCGCCCGCACCCTCAGCGACGACCGGTCCCGCAGCCGCACCAGGTAGTCGACGGCCGCCTCGTCCCGCACCCGTGTCGCCGTGACGGCGAGCAGATACGCCTTGTCGTCCGGAACGGTCGCCGGATCGGGCAGCAGCTCCAGCACGACGGGCCCGATCCACCCCAGGTTGCGGGCGCCCAGCGGATCGGTGGGGTTGACGATCTTCTCGGTGCGGTCGCGCACCAGCTTCCGTGTCTGAGGGTCCAGCTCGGTGACGTGTTCCAGACAGGCCGCCGCCATCAGCCTGCGGTGCTTGGTCTCGGAGGTCTTCAGATGCCCGCAGGGGGCCAGCAGCCGTTCGATGAAGCGCGCGCACTCGTCGGGCCGGGCGTGGGCCGCGGCCATCCGGACGATCTCTTCCCATCCCGCCTCGTGGGCGTGGTCCACCAGATCCTCGAACCGCCCCCGCGACACGATCTCCTTGGCGCTCAGATAGTCCTGGAAAGTCCGGTGCACGAACTCCACCCGGCCGTCGTCCGACTCGCGCAGCAGCCCGGTGCGGTGCAGCAGATGGCCGAAGATCTTCTCCGCGTCCCCCTGGCTCCGGGCGGCCGGAATGGCGGGCAGATGGCGATCGAGCACGGCGACGGCGGTCTCCCGGTCCAGGTCCGCGCGGTCCTCGGTCAGCATCCGGTGGGCGAGCTTCCGCAGCAACCGCTCGCGCGGCGCGCGCTGCAGCTCGACGTCGTCGGCGTGCAGCACGTCGCGCTCCGGGTCGCGGCGCTGGAGCAGCATGTCCATGGCCGCGTCGTACAGTTCCTTGCGGCCCTGCGGGAGCGTCCCGGCCCGGTCCCTGTTCAGCGCGCAGATCAGACCGCACATCAAGGGGTTGGTGGCCAGCCGGCGCAGTTCCCGGTAGACCCGCACCGAGTGCAGCAGCCGCTGCTCGTAGCCGTCCAGCCGGTCCCGGTCCCCGCCGCCGTCGCGCCGGGCGGCCCGGTGCCAGTGGCGGATGAAGCCCGCCACCTGGTCGCGGCTCATCGGCGCCAGCATCAGCTCGCCGAACCCCTCCCGGGCCAGCCAGTCGGGCTCGACGGCCGACGGCCGGGTGGTGACCAGGCAGACCGTGCCGGGATGGATGTGCAGCAGCCTGCGCAGCCCCGCCCGCAGCTCCTCCCGGCGGGCCTCGGGCGCCTCGTCGATCCCGTCCACCAGCAGCAGCGCCCGCCCCTCGACCAGCACCCTGACGGCCCAGCCGGGGGGCTCGCCGGCCGTCAGGGCCGCCTGGCAGCGCCCCACGGACAGGAACTCCCCGGGCGCCGGGAAGCCCTCGCGCGCGAAGTGCCGCACGGGCAGTACGAAGGGCACCCGGCCGCGCAGCGCGGCCAGCTCCCCGGGCAGGTCGTTGCGGGCGACCGCCACGGCCAGCCACTGCACCAGCGTGGTCTTCCCCGATCCCGCCACCCCGCGCAGCAGCACCCGCTCCTGTCCGGCCAGGGCGCGGTCGGCGGGCAGCGCCGGCTGCCCGGAGGACCCCTCGACGGGGGTGGCGAACTCGGCGCCCAGGCTCAGGTAGGTGGCGTCCAGCGGCCAGCTTCCGGGGGCGTTGGGCAGGTCGATGCCGTGGATGGTCAGGCGGTTGTGCCGCCGGACGAGGAAAGCGGCGTACTCCTCCTCGAAGGCGAGGTCCTCGGGGGAGGGCCGGGGGCGGCGCACGGCGTCGGCGTCGTTGAGGTCGACGAGCTGCCGTATGCGGTGGCTCTGCTCGGCCAGGCGCCCGGCGATGTACGGCGAGTGGCGGACCAGGAAGTGCAGGATGTGCAGGCAGACGTTGTCCAGCAGCTGGTCGTGGAACCGGGCCTGCTCGCCGGTCAGCTCCCGGTCGGCGCCGGGGACGGCCCGGCGCAGCCGCCGCGCGCAGTCCTGCGGCCCCATACGGACGGCCGCCACGTCGTCGAGGTCCAGCTCGCCCAGCGCGGCCAGGGTCCGCCCCAGCACCAGGGCCACGGGCCGGTCGGCCGGGTCCTCCGGCGCCCTGCCGCCGCCACCCGGCCGGGCGAGCCGCACCAGCTCCCGGGCGATCCGCGCCACGTCGTCGTACGTCCGCTCGGGCCGCAGGCCCCGGAACGAGACCAGCCCGGCCAGCAGCCGGGGGCCGTCGCAGGACGGCGGGAGGCCGGCGAACAGCTCGCGGATCAGGGGCGCGGCCCTGTTCGAGGGGATTCTCGCGACGGCTTCTTCCATTCGGCCCTCCCCCGACGGCCCCGCGGTCCGGTGATGCGGTCCGGCGGGCACTCGTCCCGCCCGCCTCGCCCGCTCCCCAGGCTAGGCCAACTCTCCTGACACGTAAGGGTTTTCGCGGATCGCACCGCGGTGCCGCCCCGCACTGTGGACGGACCGCCGCGCACGGCGCGATCCTGGAGGGACGGGCCGGTGGGCGTGCTGCCCACGGTGGGGCCGCACGTCCGCGACCACGGGAGGCACCATGATCAGGGGTCTGGCCGCAGCCACCGTCTGGTCCACCGACCAGGAGCGGGATCTGAGGTTCTTCACCGAGAAGCTCGGCTTCGAGGTACGCGGCGACGTCACCGAGGACGGAACGCGCCGGATCACCGTCGGGGTCAGGGGCCAGCCGGACGTCGGGCTGACGCTGGTGCCGGCGTACGGTCCCGGCATCGACCCCGAGTCGGCCAGGGCACTGGCCGGGCTGGTCCGCAAGGGGGTCCTGGGAGCGGGTGCGCTGCGGACGGACGACTGCCGCTCCGCGTACGAGTGGCTGGTGGAGCGGGGCGTGGAGTTCCTCCGGGCGCCGAGCGAGGGGCCGTACGGCACCGAGGCGGTCTTCCGGGACGAGTCCGGCAACCGGTACTCGCTGACCGAGGAACGGGCGAGCGGACCGGTCCTGAGCCGGGAGTGGTCGGAGGTCTGCGACTGACCCCCGGGGCCGCCCCGCCGCGGTACGGCGGGGCGGGTGCGGCGGTCACGGCCGCCGCACCCCGCCTCACACGGCCGGGCCCCGGCCCTGGGGCAGCCGGTAGACGCCGTTCTCCAGCGGCTCGACCAGCCCGTCGGCGACCAGCCCGTCCAGCGCGCGCGCCCGCTGCACCGGCTCGTCCCACACCGCGTCCAGCGCGGCCTGCGGCACCGGCCCCACGGCCTCGCGCAGCACGGCCAGCAGTCTGCCGCGCACCTGGCGGTCGGTGCCCGCGTAGCTCTGGCCGCGGCGCGGGGGGCCTTCGTGCGCGGGCGAGCCGGCGCGGCGCCAGGCGCACAGGTCCATGATCGGGCAGTTCCCGCAGTCGGGTTTGCGGGCCGTGCACACCAGGGCGCCCAGCTCCATCGTGGCCGCCGCCCAGCGCGCCGCCGTCGCCTCCTCCTCGGGCAGGACGGTCCGGGCGAGTCTGCGCTCGGCGGCGGTGGTGGCGGTCGGGGGGAACTCGCGGCCGCCGAAGGCGCGGGCGAAGACCCGCCGGACGTTGGTGTCCAGCACCGCGTGCCGCTGCCCGTAGGCGAAGGAGGCCACGGCCGCGGCCGTGTACTCGCCCACCCCGGGCAGTGCCAGGAGCTGTGCGTGTTCCTTGGGCACGTCGCCGCCGTGCCGTTCCGCTATGGCGGCGGCGGCGCCGTGCAGCCGCAGGGCCCGGCGGGGGTAGCCCAGCCGGCCCCAGGCGCGCACCGCCTCGCCGGGCGGCTCGGCGGCCAGGTCGGCGGGGCGCGGCCAGCGGGCGAGCCACTGCTCGTACACGGGCAGCACCCGGCTGACGGGCGTCTGCTGGAGCATGAACTCGCTGACCATCACACCCCAGGCGCCCGCCTCGGGGCGGCGCCAGGGCAGGTCGCGGGCGTGTTTTCCGAACCAGTCGATGACCGGTCCGTGGAGGTCGGAGGGGGCGGGGGACTCGGGGGGAAGGAGGCCGGTCGCGGTCAGACCGGTGGCGCTGTGCTCGGATGTGGTCGCAGTCATGGCACTTCCGATCCTGACACGGAGGGGCGCGTCGGCGAAGCGGCCCGCGCCGATGGGCGGCAGGCACCACCCGTCCCGATGTGTCCCTTTCGTCCGGAGGGGGTGTCGCCCGGTTCCGGCGCGGAGGCGGACCGGGGCGGCCGCCGCCTACGAGGCGGGGCTGGTGTGGCCGAGCCTGGTCCGCACCCGGTCCGTCAGCGCGGTCGCGGGCCCGGCCGCCGAGCGGGTCACCAGCAGCACCGCGGCCGCGCCCAGCAGTGCGCCCGCCACCACGTCGTGCGGGTAGTGCACCCCGAGGAACACCCGGGAGAAGGCCGTCAGCGCCGCCAGCGGCAGCGCCAGCCAGGCCATCGCCCGCCAGACCAGTAGGACGGCCACCGCGGCGGCGGCGGCGATGGTGGCGTGGTTGCTGGGGAAGGACCAGTCGCCCGGCTCCGGGCAGGGGGCGATCGGGGCCGGCGCGCCCGCCACGGCACGGCACGGCCGCTCCTCCCGCACGACCAGCTTGACGGCCTCGCTGACGCCGTACGCCACCGCCACCGCGGCCCCGCCCAGCAGGGCCCGCGCGAGAACCCCCGGCTCGGCGCGCCGGACCCGCCAGCACGCCGCCGCCAGCAGTGCGGCGAGGATCAGCAGCCCGCCCCCGGTGCCGTATCCGGCGAGTGAGTGCAGCCAGTCCGGGGTGTCGCGGGCGAAGCCGGTGACGTCCCGGTAGAGGTCGCCGAGGAGGCCGTCCGGGGGAGTGTCCGCCGTGGAGCCCGCCGTGGAGCCCGGGGGAGCGCCGGGGGGATCGCTTCGAAGATCGCTGCTCATGTGTGAACGGTACGGAAGGGAGGTGCTCCGTCACCGTCCGCGACGGCCGGGTGTCACCCCGGATGACTGCCGGGCCCTGTCGGGCCGTTCATCATAAAAGTTGGTCTTCTGTGCGGCGGGTAAGACCGTATGGGGCACATGATGTCTCGTAAGGTTTGCGCGTGGGATCTCTGCGCAATCCGGTTGGGCCCCTTCCCTCCTCCATCTACTGGAGGCGAAGGGCGGTCGTGCTTGCGCTCCTGCTGGTCCTGGCACTGCTCGCCGTATGGGCCGTCAGGTCCGGGGGGCCGGGCAGAGGCGGCGGGAGCGACCAGGGCGGGAAGCAGGGCGGCGGTGAGGTACCGGGCACCATCACACCCGGGCCCTCCTCGTCCGAGTCCCTCATCAGCGAACGCCCCGGCGGGCGCGAGGAGTCCGACGGCGGTTCGGGAGGTTCCGGTGGTTCGGGCGGCCCCGGGGGCTCCGGCGGCGACACGGAGGGATCCGGCGGCTCCGGGTCCGGCGGCGGAGGCGCGGACGGCGAGGGCGAAGGCGGTGCGAACGGTTCCGGTTCGGGTGGTCCGGGTGCGGCGGGAGCGGGCGGCGGATCCGCCGGCGCCGCCTCGGGCGGGGTCGAGGCCGTGCCGGCCGACTCCACCCTCCCCGACTGCCGCCCCGGCTCGGTCGAGGTGACACTGGACAGCGAGAAGAACCGGTACGCGCCCGGCGAGGAGCCCGTCTTCCGGCTGACCGTGCGGAACGAGGGCGGCGGCGCCTGCAAGGTCGACTTCGGCACCGGCGCCACGGCCTTCACCATCGTCGAGACCGAGGACGGCGACGAGAAGGTCTGGAAGTCCGGGCACTGCCCGAAGAGCGCCCGCTCGGCCCACTACAAGGTCCCGGCAGGCGGTACGGCCGTCCGCACCCTGGAGTGGGACCGCAGGCACAGCACGCCCGAGTGCGGTACGCCGGGCGCCGAGGCGAAGGCCGGCACCTATCTGGTCGAGGCCGAGGTGGAGGGCCTGGGGAAGAAGCGCGTCTCGTTCGTCCTCGCCAAGGACTGAACCGGGGACCGGACCGTCCGCGCAGCCGGCGGCCCCGGCACCCGGCGGCGGCGCGAACGCCTCAGACGTACCGCTCCAGGATCGACGACTCCGCCAGCCGCGACAGGCCCTCGCGGACCGACCTGGCCCGTGCCTCGCCCACCCCGTCGACGGTCTGCAGATCGTCCACGCTCGCGGCCAGCAGCTTCTGCAGCCCGCCGAAGTGCTCGACCAGCCGCTCGATCACGGCGTTCGGCAGTCGCGGCACCTTCGCCAGCAGGCGGTAACCGCGCGGCGAGACGGCCGAGTCCAGCGTCTCCGGCGACCCGCTGTACCCCAGCGCCTTGGCCACCGTGGGCAGTTCGAGCAGCTCGGTGTGGGTCAGCCGGTCCAGCTCGGTCAGCGCCTCGCCTACGGTGCGGGACCGCTTGGCGGTCGGCTCGGGCACGTAGTCGCGGGCGACCAGCTCGCGCTCGGGCTCCACACCCGCGATCAGCTCGTCGAGCTGGAGGGAGAGCAGCCGCCCGTCCGTGCCCAGCTCCACCACGTACTCCGCGATCTCCGTGGCGATCCGCCGCACCATCTCCAGCCGCTGCGAGACGGCGGAGACGTCCCGGACCGTCACCAGGTCCTCGATCTCCAGCGCGGAGAGCGTGCCCGCCACCTCGTCCAGCCGCAGCTTGTACCGCTCCAGCGTCGCCAGCGCCTGGTTGGCCCGGGACAGGATCGCCGCGGAGTCCTCCAGCACGCGCCGCTGGCCGTCCACGTACAGCGCGATCAGCCGCATCGACTGGCTGACCGACACCACCGGGAAGCCGGTCTGGATCGAAACCCGCTGCGCGGTGCGGTGCCGGGTGCCCGTCTCCTCCGTCGGGATCGAGGCGTCCGGCACGAGCTGTACGCCCGCCCGCACGATCTTGGTGATGTCCTTGTCGAGGATCAGCGCGCCGTCCAGCTTGCACAGCTCGCGCAGCCGCGTCGCGCTGAACTCCACGTCCAGCACGAAACCGCCCGAGCACAGGGCCTCGACGGTCCTGTCCATGCCCAGGACGATGAGCCCGCCGGTGTTCCCCCGCAGCACGCGCTCCAGGCCGTCGCGCAGGGCCGTACCAGGCGCGACCGCGCTCAGTGAGGCGCGCAACAGGCCGTCGGCGCCGGTTGCTGCCCGGTCGTTGGCTGCCACGGCACTCCTTCGGGTCATGCGTACGTACGGGCGAGACCAGGGCAAAGTCTACCGGCGGTGTCAGCCCTCGTGTGGCGTGCTCCGATCGGCCCCGTCGCGGTCGGACCGCTCGGAGCGGCCCGACCGGGCCGGCCGGGCGGGCAGGACCCGCAGCGCCTCCCCTATGTCCGCCACCTCCCGCACCCGCATCCCCGGCGGCACCTTGCCCGGATCGGTGGGCACCAGGGCGTGGGTGAAGCCCAGCCGCGCCGCCTCCGCCAGCCGGCGCTGCACCCCCGTCACCCGCCTGACCTCGCCCGCCAGACCCACCTCGCCGATGGCCACCAGATTCTTCGGGAGCGGCGTGTCGCTGGCGGCGCTGGCCAGCGCGAGCGCCATCGCCAGATCGGCGGCGGGCTCCGACAGCCGCACCCCGCCGACGGTGGCCGTGTAGACGTCCCGCTTGCCCAGCGCGTTGATCCTGCCCCGCTGCTCCAGCACGGCCAGCATCATCGACACCCGCGAGGTCTCCAGCCCGGACGTGGTGCGCCGGGGGGAGGGGATCTGCGAGTCCACCGTCAGCGACTGCACCTCGGCCACCAGCGGGCGGCGGCCCTCCAGGGTGACGGTCAGACAGGTGCCGGGCACGGGCTCGTCCCGGCGGGTGAGGAAGAGGCCCGACGGGTCGGCCAGACCGGTGATGCCCTCGTCGTGCAGCTCGAAGCAGCCCACCTCGTCGGTGGCGCCGTAGCGGTTCTTCACCCCGCGCACCAGCCGCAGCCGGGCGTGCCGGTCGCCCTCGAACTGCAGCACCACGTCCACCAGGTGCTCCAGCAGGCGCGGACCGGCGATGGCGCCGTCCTTGGTGACGTGGCCCACCAGCAGCGTGGACATCCCGCGCTCCTTGGAGGCCCGGATCAGCGCCCCGGCCACCTCCCGCACCTGCGCCATGCCGCCGGGCGCGCCGTCGATCTCGGGGGAGGCGACCGTCTGCACCGAGTCCAGGACCAGCAGCGAGGGCTTCACCTCGTCCAGATGGCCGAGGACGGCCGACAGGTCCGTCTCGGCCGCCAGGTACAGGTGGTCGCTTATCGCCCCGATCCGGTCCGCCCGCAGCCGCACCTGCCCGGCCGACTCCTCGCCGGTGACGTAGAGGGTGCGGCGGTCGGCGTCGGCCGCCTTGGCCGCGACGTCCAGCAGGAGCGTGGACTTGCCCACCCCCGGCTCGCCCGCCAGCAGCACCACCGCGCCCGGCACCAGACCGCCGCCCAGCACCCTGTCCAGCTCCGGCACACCCGTGCTGCGCGCGGTGGCCACCTGCCCGTCCACCTGGCCGATGGGCAGCGCGGGGGAGGAGACCCGGCCGGGCGCGGTGGTACGGACGGCCGGGGTGCCGCCGGTCTCCTCGACGGTGCCCCAGGCGTGGCACTCCGGGCAGCGGCCGAGCCACTTGGCGGTGGTGTAGCCGCACTCGGTGCAGCGGTAGGCGGGGCGGTCCTTGGCGGACGACTTGCGGGCAGCCATGGGCCTCACGGTAGCCGGAGCCTGTGACATCCGGGCCCGGGCGGGCACGGGGGCGGTGCGCGAGACGGGCGCGAGACGGGCGCGGGGCGGTCACGAGGCGGGGCGGACGCCGTACCGGCCCGGCCCCCGTGCGCCCTCGCGCACCCCCCTGCCACCCACCGCTGAGCGTTTGTGCGTTTTACCGCAGATCGTCACCCGTAAGGGTTAAACCCACGCAAGCATCACCAGTGATGCCCGGCCTTCCGCCTACGGTCGGCTGGGTGATGAGCACTCGGCGCGAGCACCCCACGCACACCACCGGCGTACACCGGGCGCACCGTGGCACGCACCGCGCCGCGGCCCGGCCGCCGGTGCCCGTCGATCCCTACCGGGACCACCTGGACGGGCTGTTCACCTACTGCCTGTCCGTCATGTGCGAGCACGAGGCGGCCGTCTCCGTCCTCGGCGAGGCCCTGGCCGTCGCCGAGCGGCAGCGCCGCCGCGGCCGCACCCCGGCAGACACGGCGCTGCACCGGCCCTGGCTGTACGCACTGGCCCGCTGGTCCTGCCTGCGGCTCCTGGCCGAGCGCCAGGGCGTGCGCCCCGAGCCCCCGGAACTCCCCGGCCCCCTGGCCACCGCGCGCCGCCGCGAGCTGGCCGCGCTCGCCTGGCCGGAGGCCGCCGGCACCGGCCCCGAGCAGCGCGAGGCCCTGGAACTGGCCGTACGCCACCATCTGCCGGTCCACGAGGTCGCCGCCGTCCTCGGCACGGACCACGACGGCACCGAGCTGCTGCTGTCCAGCGCCGCCTGCGAGGTGGAGCGCACCCGCACCGCGCTCGCCGTCGTCGACCGGGGCGGCTGCCCGGCCGTCGCCCGGCTCGCCGGGGACCGGGAGGTGCTGCTGGGCAGCGCGCTGCGCCGGGAGCTGGTGCGGCACGTGGACGAGTGCCCCGAGTGCCGCCGCACCGCCGAACGGGTGCTGGCGGGCGGCCCGTGGCCGGGCACCGCCCCCGCGGACGTCGGCGCGCTCACCGTGCTGCCCGCCCCGCGGGCGGACGTGCACGCCGCGATGCTCGCCGCGCAGCGCGCGAGGGTCCAGCACACCCCGCGCTTCGACCGGCGCGGTTTCCCCGTCACCGTCCGCGACCGGGCCGAGCGCTTCGACCGGCTGCGCAGCCGCGCGGTGACCACCACGGTCGTGGCCACCGTCGTCGCCGCCCCGCTGCTGGCGCTGTGGGCCGCGTACCGCGGCGCGCCGCTGGCGGACGGCGGCCCGGGCGGCGCCCCCGTCCCGGCCTCCGAGCGGCAGGACCCGGGCAGTGCGTACGGCGGCCCCCGGGGCGACGGGAGCCGTACGGGGGGCACCGGCTCCTCCCGCGACGGATCCGGCGTCCGTATCGACGTGGCCGGCGCGGACGGCGGGGAAGGGCGGGGCGCCCCCTCCTCCGGCGCGGAAGGCCCGGACGGGGCGGACGAGGAGGGCCCGTCGCGCGGGGACACCGGCAAGGGGCCGGGCCGGCTGACGGTCGAGGCCCAGCCGTCCGGGGACGCCACCGTCGTCACCCTTCTCGCCTCCGGCGGCTCCCCGGTCGACTGGACGGCCTCGGTGGACGCCTCCTGGCTGCGGCTGGACCGTACGCACGGGACACTGCGGCCCGGCGAGTCGGCCGCCTTCACCGTCACCGTGGACCGGTCGCGGGAACCGGCCGGCGCGTGGACCGCACGGATCTCGATCGCCCCGGCGAAGGCGGTGATCACCCTGCGCGGGTACGGCTCGGAGGCACCCGCCCGGCCGCGCCCCTCCGAGCCCCAGGAGCCGGAGCCCGGGCCGTCCGAGCCGCCCGCGCCCGAACCGACCCCCGAGCCGCCGTCGAGCACACCGCCGGAGGAGTCCTCGCCGCCTCCGGCGGGGCAACCGGACTAGCGTCCGCGCCGGCCGGGGCTCACCCCGGCATCGTGTGCCCCGGCTCCGCGTACCCCGGCTCGGCACGGCCCGCGGGCGGCCCCGCGGCACCCGCGGCGGGGCCGCCCGCGGGCCCGTCCGCCGGGTGCGGCGCCACCAGCGGCAGCTCCGAGGCCAGCCGCTCCTCGCACAGCTCGGCCAGCCGCGCGTACCCGGCCGGACCCATCAGCTCCGTCAGCTCCGGCCGGTACGAGACGTACACCGGCTCGCCCGCGCCGTGCGCCGACGGCGCGCCGGTGCACCACCAGTGCAGGTCGTGCCCGCCCGGACCCCAGCCGCGGCGGTCGTACTCGCCGATCGACACGTACAGCCGCTGCTCGCCGTCCGGCAGCTCCACCCATTCGAACGTCCGCCGGACCGGCAGCTGCCAGCACACGTCCGGTTTGGTCTCCAGCGGCTCGCGCCCCTCCTCCAGGGCCATCGTGTGCAGCGCGCAGCCGATGCCGCCGGAGAAGCCGGGGCGGTTGAGGAAGATGCACGCGCCCTGGTGCAGCCGGGTCTGGCGCTCGCCGTCCTCGTTCACCTCGACCCAGCCGCGCCCGGAGGAGCCCTCCGCGTGGAACTGCCAGCTCTCGGGCGTGAGCCGTGCCACGTGCGCCGCCACGCGCTTCTCGTCGTCCTCGTCCGAGAAGTGCGCGCCCAGCGTGCAGCAGCCGTCGCTCGCGCGCCCCGCGCTGATGCCCTGGCACCCCTGGCCGAAGATGCAGCCCCAGCGGGAGGTCAGCCAGGTCAGGTCGCACCGGAACACCTGCTCCTCGTCCGCCGGGTCCGGGAACTCCACCCACATCCGGGCGTGGTCCAGCTCCACCTCGTCGCCCGCGGCCCGCCGCCGCTCCCCGCCCGTGTTCGCCTCTTTGCCCGGCTTCGCCGTTTTCGTCTTCGCCACGCACACAGGGTATGCACCACGGGCCGGGCTCCGGACCACCGTCCCGCCGCAGTAGCGTGGCTCCCCATGAGACTCGGTGTCCTCGACGTGGGTTCCAACACCGTTCACCTGCTGGTGGTGGACGCACACCGGGGTGCCCGCCCCCTGCCCGCCTACTCCCACAAGGCGGAACTGCGCCTGGCCGAACTCCTCGACGAGGACGGCTCCATAAGTCCGGCGGGCGTCGAGAAACTCGCCGCGACCGTCCGGGAGGCGATGGTCGTCGCCGAGGACAAGGGGGTGGAGGACCTGCTGCCGTTCGCCACCTCGGCCGTACGGGACGCCGCCAACGCCGACCACGTGCTGGAGCGGGTCGCCGCCGAGACGGGCGTGGAGCTGAAGGTGCTCTCCGGCGAGGACGAGGCCCGGCTCACCTTCCTCGCCGCCCGCCGCTGGTTCGGCTGGTCGGCCGGACGGCTGCTGGTCCTGGACATCGGCGGCGGCTCGCTGGAGATCGCGTACGGCATCGACGAGCAGCCCGACGCCGCCGCCTCGCTGCCGCTGGGCGCGGGCCGCCTCACGGCCTCCTGGCTGCCCGGCGACCCGCCCGACCCGGCCGACGTCCGCGCGCTGCGCCGCCATGTGCGGCACAAGATCGCCCGGGTCGTCGGGGACTTCAGCCGGCTGAGCGCCCCCGACCACGTGGTGGCCACCTCCAAGACCTTCAAGCAGCTCGCCCGGCTGGCGGGCGCCCCCCGCTCCGCCGACGGCCCCTACGCGCAGCGCGAGCTGGTACGCGCGTCGCTGGAGGAGTGGGTGCCCAAGCTGGCCGCCATGCCGGCCGCCGAACGCGCCGGCCTCCCCGGTGTCTCCGAGGGCCGGGCCAGGCAGCTGCTGGCGGGGGCGCTGGTGGCGGAGGGCGCGATGGACCTGTTCGGCGTGGAGCGGCTGGAGGTCTGCCCCTGGGCGCTGCGCGAGGGCGTCATCCTGCGCCGGCTGGACACCCTGTCGGGCAACGGGACTCCGTGACCTTCCCCACACCCCGGCCCGCGGGCCCCGCGACGGCCTCCGTAACGCACTCCCGGTCGCCGTAGGCTGTTGTGCGTGGTCGATCCAGAGCTGTCCCTTCCGGCACCGAAGGTCGCCCTCTCCACGGCCTCCGTCTACCCGGAGACCACGGCGACGGCCTTCGAGATCGCCGCACGCCTCGGTTACGACGGGGTGGAGGTGATGGTGTGGACCGATCCGGTCAGCCAGGACATCGAGGCGCTGCGCAGGCTCTCCGACTTCCACGGCGTCCCGGTCCTCGCCGTCCACGCCCCCTGCCTGCTGATCACCCAGCGCGTGTGGTCCAAGGACCCCTGGACCAAGCTCCAGCGCTCCCGAGAGGCCGCCGAGAAGCTGGGCGCGAGCACTGTCGTGGTGCACCCGCCGTTCCGCTGGCAGCGCTCCTACGCCCGGGAGTTCATCCGCGGCGTGTGGCGCATGGCGGACGAGACCGACGTCCGCTTCGCCGTCGAGAACATGTACCCCTGGCGCTACCGCGACCGCGAGATGCTCGCCTACGCCCCCGCCTGGGATCCGACCGAGGACGACTACCGCCACTTCACCCTCGACCTCTCCCACACCGCCACCGCCCGCAACGACACCCTGGCGATGGTGGACCGCATGGGCGACCGCCTGGCGCACATCCACATCGCCGACGGCACCGACTCCGCCAAGGACGAGCACCTCGTCCCCGGGCGTGGCGACCAGCCGTGCGCGGAGGTCCTGGAGCACCTGGCGGCGAGCGGCTTCGACGGGCACGTGGTGGTCGAGGTCAACACCCGCCGGGCGATGTCGTCGGCCGAGCGCGAGGCCGACCTCGCCGAGGCACTGGCCTTCACCCGCCGCCACCTGGCCTCCGTGCCCCGCAAGGCCGGGCCGTGAGCGGGCGGGACGCCGGCGCCCGGCCCGCGCCGGACCCGGCGCGGGCCGCGCAGCCCGCGCAGGAGACCGGGAGCGCCCCGCGCCCCGCCCGCCGCCGCGGCCGCCCCGCCTCGGCCGACCGCGCCGCGGCCGGGGAGGCGGCACGCGACCGCATCCTGGCCTCGGCCCGCGCGGAGTTCGCCGGGCGCGGCTACGACAAGGCGTCCATCCGCTCCATCGCCCGCGGTGCCGGGGTGGACCCGGCCCTGGTCCACCACTACTTCGGGACCAAGGAGCAGGTCTTCGAGGCCGCCGCCGAGGTCTCCTTCGCCCCCGCCGCCGAGGGCCTGGGCCACCTCGCCCCGCACGGCCCCGACGGCCTCGGCGAGGAACTCGTCCGCTTCTTCCTGGGCGTCTGGGAGAACCCGGCCAGCCGCGCGCCCCTGCTGGCCGTCGTCCGCTCGGCGCTCAGCAACGAGACCGCCGCCCGGATCCTCCGCGGCATGGTGACGCGGCAGCTGATGGCCCGGGTGGCGCGCCGCCTGGAGGCCCCGGACCGGGAACTGAGGGTGGAGCTGGCCGCCGCGCAGATGGTGGGCACGGCGATCATGCGGTACGTCCTGGAGATCGAACCGCTGGCCTCCGCGGAGCCGGAGGAACTGGTGGCCCGCCTCGCCCCGGCCGTCCAGCACCATCTGACCGGGCTCGCCGGACCCGTCGGCGAACACTCGCGCGGAGGGTGAATCCAGCGCCCCTCATGTCTTACGATCCGGACTTTTCGTCCAGATCTTGAGCGGGAGGCGTACGCTCGGCAGCCATGGCCCGAAGACCGCGCCCGACGGTCTTCCCACGGTTCACGAAGGAGTGGAGCACCATGCCCCAGCTGAGGTCCCGCACCGTCACCCACGGCCGCAACATGGCGGGCGCCCGCGCCCTCCTGCGGGCCGCCGGCGTAGCGCGCGAGGACTTCGGCAAGCCGATCATCGCGGTGGCCAACAGCTTCACCGAGTTCGTGCCCGGGCACACCCACCTCCAGCCGGTCGGCCGGATCGTCAGCGAGGCGATCAAGGAGGCGGGCGGCGTCCCGCGCGAGTTCAACACCATCGCCGTGGACGACGGCATCGCCATGGGACACGGCGGCATGCTCTACTCCCTGCCCTCCCGCGACCTGATCGCGGACTCCGTGGAGTACATGGTCGAGGCCCACTGCGCCGACGCCCTGATCTGCATCTCCAACTGCGACAAGATCACCCCGGGCATGCTGATGGCCGCGATGCGCCTGAACATCCCCACGGTCTTCGTCTCCGGCGGGCCGATGGAGTCCGGCCGTACCACCCTCGTCGACGGCACGGTCCGCAAGCTCGACCTGATCAGCGCCATCGCCGACTCGGCCAACGACGCCGTCTCCGACGAGGACATGGCCCTCATCGAGGAGAACGCCTGCCCCACCTGCGGCTCCTGTTCGGGCATGTTCACCGCCAACTCGATGAACTGCCTCACCGAGGCCATCGGCCTCTCCCTGCCCGGCAACGGCTCGGTGCTGGCCACCCACACCGCCCGCCGGGCGCTGTACGAGAACGCCGGCCGCACGGTCGTGGAGATCACCAGGCGCCACTACGAGCAGGACGACGCGACCGTCCTGCCGCGCGCCATCGGCTCCCGCGCCGCCTTCGAGAACGCCATGGCCCTCGACATCGCCATGGGCGGCTCCACCAACACGATCCTGCACCTGCTCGCCGCCGCCCAGGAGGCCGGGCTGGACTTCGGGCTGACCGACATCGACGCCATCTCGCGCCGCGTGCCGTGCCTGTCCAAGGTCGCGCCCAACGGCTCGTACTACATGGAGGACGTCCACCGGGCCGGCGGCATCCCCGCCATCCTGGGCGAGCTGTACCGCGCGGGCCTGCTCAACGAGGACGTCCGCACCGTCCACTCCGACTCCCTGGCCGAATGGCTCAAGACCTGGGACATCCGCGGCGGCTCCCCGTCGCCGGAGGCCGTCGAGCTGTTCCACGCCGCCCCCGGCTGCGTCCGCTCCGCCAGCGCCTTCTCGCAGTCCGAGCGCTGGGAGTCCCTGGACACCGACGCGGCCGGCGGCTGCATCCGCGACGTGGAGCACGCCTACTCCAGGGACGGCGGACTGGCCGTCCTCCACGGCAACCTCGCCGCCGACGGCTGCGTGGTGAAGACCGCCGGCGTCGACGAGTCCATCCTGACCTTCACCGGCCCGGCCGTGGTCTGCGAGTCGCAGGAGGAGGCCGTCGAGAAGATCCTCGGCAAGAAGGTCAAGGAGGGCGACGTCGTCGTCATCCGCTACGAGGGTCCCCGGGGCGGCCCCGGCATGCAGGAGATGCTCTACCCGACCTCCTTCCTCAAGGGCCGGGGCCTGGGCGCCAAGTGCGCGCTGATCACCGACGGCCGCTTCTCCGGCGGCACCTCGGGCCTGTCCATCGGCCATGCCTCCCCGGAGGCGGCCGCGGGCGGCACCATCGCCCTGGTCGAGGACGGCGACCTGATCAGCATCGACATCCCCGCCCGCACCATCGAGCTGAAGGTCGACGAGGCCACCCTCGCCGCCCGCCGCGAGGCGCTCGGCGGCCGGTACGCGCCGGCGGCGCGCGACCGCAAGGTCTCCGCCGCGCTGCGCGCCTACGCGGCCATGGCCACCAGCGCCGACAAGGGCGCGGTGCGGGACGTCACCAAGCTCGGCTGACCCCGCCCCGGGCAGCTCCCGTGCGGCCGCCCGCATAATCGACACCATGAGCGAGAAGCGGGAGCGCCCCGAACCCGAGCCGATCCGGTTCTACGGCACCACCTGGGTGGACCACTCCGGTGGCTACCTCCTGCGCCGGATCGCACTCGGACTCGGGGCGCTGCTGCTGGCCGCCGCCGGGGCCTGGGTACTGCGGCTGGCGTACGAGGGCAGCACCTTCGCGGACGGCGGTGTGATCGGCGTCCTGCTCGTGGTGGCCCTGGCCGTGTCCAGCTCCATGGCATTCAGCCGCACCCTCACCGACTACACCCGCGAGCCCGGCGAGGCCCGCTCCGACGACGCGGCGATGCGCCCGGTCAAGATGATCGGCTTCCTCGGCGTCCTGCTCGCCTACGCAGCGCGCAGCCTGGTCGAGGCCCCCGGCGAGAAGCTGCGGCGCGCCGAGTACGACCGGGCCGTCGCGCGGCACGAGCGCCGTGGCGCCGCCCGTGCCGCGCGCCGCGGCAACCCGGCCGCCCGCCGCGGCTCGGGGAAGTCCGGCCGCAGACGCTGAGGAAGCCGGGGAGAGCGGGCCGAGGCGCCCGCCCCGCGACACCACCCGCGACACCCGACCGCAACGCCTTTCCGCAACGCCCCCGTCCGTCCCGGACGGGGGCGTCGGCATGTCCGGGCCCGCCCCGCCTGACGCCCGGCCCCGCGCGGGAGCAATATTCAACGCATGATGAATTCTGCTGCGGGGCCGGCTGTCAGAGCCGACGGCCTCACCGTCGTCCGCGGTGGCCGCACCGTCGTCGACGACCTCTCCTTCGACGTCCCGCGCTCCACCGTCACCGGCCTGCTGGGCCCCAGCGGCTGCGGCAAGACCACCCTGATGCGCGCCATCGCCGGCACCCAGGCGAAGGTCACCGGCACCCTCGACGTGTTCGGCCGGCCGGCCGGAGCCGCACCGCTGCGCTCCCGCGTCGGATACGTCACCCAGGCCGCCTCCGTCTACACCGACCTGACCACCCGCCAGAACCTGGAGTACTTCGCCTCCGTCCTCGGCCTGCCCCGCGCCGACCGCCGCGCACAGGTCGAACGCGCCCTCGCCGACGTCGACCTCACCACCCACGCCGACGCCCTCGCCGGCAACCTCTCCGGCGGACAGCTCTCCCGGGTCTCCCTGGCCGTCGCCCTGCTCGGCTCCCCCGAACTGCTGGTCCTCGACGAACCCACCGTCGGCCTCGACCCCGTCCTCCGCCGCGACCTGTGGGGCCTCTTCCACCGCCTCGCGGCCGAACGCGGCACCACCCTGCTCGTCTCGTCCCACGTCATGGACGAGGCCGACCGCTGCGACCGCCTGCTGCTGATGCGCGCCGGCCGCCTCCTGGCCGACGGCACCCCCGACGCCCTGCGGACCCGCACCCGCACCCGGACCGTCGAAGACGCCTTCCTCCACCTGGTCGACACCGCCCGGGAAGAGGACGAGAGGACCGAGGAGGAGACCCGGTGAGCGCGCTCCGGACCCTGGCCACCGCCCGCCGCGTACTGCGCCAGCTCGCGCACGACCCCCGCACGATCGCGCTGCTGCTGCTCGTCCCCGTGCTGCTGACGGTCCTGCTGTACTACGTCTACGCCGACGACCGCGAACTCTTCGACCGCATCGGAGCCTCGCTGCTCGGCATCTTCCCGATGATCACGATGTTCCTGGTCACCTCCATCGCCACCCTGCGCGAACGCACCTCGGGCACCCTGGAGCGCCTGCTGTCCATGCCGCTGGGCAAGGCCGACCTGATCCTGGGCTACGCACTGGCCTTCGGCCTGCTGGCCGTCGCCCAGGCGGCCCTGGCCACCGGGGTGACCATCTGGTTCCTGGACCTGGACTTCGCGGGCTCCCCCTGGCTGCTGCTGCTCATCGCCCTGCTCGACGCACTGCTCGGGACCGCGCTGGGCCTGTTCGTCTCCGCCTTCGCCGCCACCGAGTTCCAGGCCGTCCAGTTCATGCCCGCACTGATCCTCCCGCAGCTCCTGCTCTGCGGCCTGCTCACACCGCGCGACACCATGCAGCCCGTCCTGGAGGCCGTCTCGAACGTCCTGCCCCTGTCCTACGCGGTGGACGGCATGAACGAGGTCCTGCGCAGCCCCGACGTCACCGGCGACCTCGTCCGCGACATCGCGATCGTCGCCGGAAGCGCCCTGCTCGTCCTCCTCCTCGGAGCGGCCACCCTCCGCCGCCGCACCCCCTGACCGCCAGATGGACGAACCGGCGGCACCGTCGCCGTGAGTGCGAGGATTGCAGCGCAGCACACATGCACGCACACGCACATACACAAGCGCAGCACGCACGTGCCGGACCCGGACAAGGTGAGCCGTCCCATGACCCAGAAGATCGCCGTACTCGGAACCGGCAAGATCGGCGAGGCCCTGCTGTCGGGCATGATCCGCGCCGGCTGGTCCCCGTCCGACCTCCTGGTCACCGCCCGCCGGCCGAAGCGCGCCGAGGAACTGCGCTCCCGCCACGGCGTCACCGCCGTCACGAACGCCGAGGCGGCCAAGACCGCCGACACGCTCATCCTGGCGGTCAAGCCACAGGACATGGCGGCCCTCCTCGGCGAACTGGCCCCCCACGTCCCCGCCGACCGCCTGGTCGTCAGCGCGGCCGCCGGAATTCCGACGGCCTTCATCGAGGAACGCCTGACCCAGGGTGCTCCGGTCGTCCGCGTCATGCCCAACACCCCGGTACTGGTGGACGAGGGCATGTCCGTCATCTCGGCCGGCACCCACGCCACCGAGGCCCACCTCGTCCGCACCGAGGAGATCTTCCAGCCCGTCGGCAAGACCCTGCGCGTCCCGGAGTCCCAGCAGGACGCGGCCACGGCGCTCTCCGGCTCGGGCCCGGCGTACTTCTACTACCTGGTGGAGGCCATGACCGATGCGGGCATTCTGCTCGGCCTCCCCCGGGACAAGGCGCACGACCTGATCGTCCAGGCGGCCGTGGGTGCCTCGGTGATGCTCCGGGACAGCGGTGAGCACCCGGTCAAGCTCCGCGAGGCGGTCACCTCCCCGGCGGGCACCACGATCAGCGCCATCCGCGAGCTGGAGCGCCACGGCGTACGGGCCGCACTCATCGCGGCCCTGGAAGCGGCCCGCGACCGCAGCCGCGAACTGGCCTCCGGCGGCAACGGCTAGGGCTGTTTGATGGACCGCTCACGGTCGTGTACTGTTCTCCGAGCTGCCACGGAGTCGATCCGACA